>DATEVP010000171.1:0-4515 GCA_035258465.1 Hyphomicrobiaceae bacterium | reverse complement strand
CAGCCCCGGCCTTTGAAGCCGTGCAGGGGTCCGACCGGCGTACGACGGCGCTGCTGCTCGGCAGTGTCGAATTGCTGAAAAATTTGCGCGTCTGGCCCTATTGCGAGGAGTACAGCGCATTCCTCGAGGGCATACGGATCGTCGACGATCGAGGTCGCCTGTTGCGTGCGCCCGAGGTGCTGTTCAGGGCGTCGGAGCTCGGTCTTGCCAGCTTCGGCGCGAACCTCCCCAACCCGGCGCTCACGTCCGCGCTCAACGCCGCGGCATGTCGTGTACGCACGATCGCTTTTGTCGACACCGTCGCCGTGACCGGAGTCGAGATCGGTGAAGCATGCGTCCGGCTGCAACTCGCCGAAGGCGGCGTGCTGACAGCGGCGCTCGTCGTGGCGGCGGACGGCCGCAATTCGATCGTGCGCAAGGCCGCGGGCATTGCCACGCGCACCTGGGACCACGGCCAAGCCGCCATCGCGGCGAGCTTCCGCCACACGCGGGCGCACGATGGCATCACGACCGAGTTGCATCGGCAGAATGGGCCGCTGACCACGGTGCCTCTGCCGGGCCTGGCGTCGAGCCTGGTGTGGGTCGAAGCACCAAGCGAGGCAACCCGCCTCGCGACGCTCGACGACGGCGCCTTCCTCGCCGCGCTGGAAGAGCGCTTGCAAGGCCTGCTCGGGTCGCTCGCCGACGTCACCCCGCGAGCCCTGCACCCTCTCGCGGGCCTTCACGCCGAGCGCATGGCACAGAACCGCATAGCCCTGGTCGGGGAGGCCGCGCACGTCCTGCCTCCGATCGGAGCGCAAGGCCTGAACCTGAGCCTGCGCGATGCGGCAGCGCTTGCCGAGTGCGTGGCGGATGCGCGCAGTCGCGGCGAGGACATCGGAGGTGCCGAGACGCTCGCGGCCTATCACCAGGCGCGCACCGCCGACGTGGTCAGCCGCACCGCCTCCATCGAGCTGCTCAACCGGTCCCTGCTGGCGGATTTTCTCCCCGTGCAGGCGCTGCGCGGGCTCGGGTTGCATCTGCTCGCCAACGCGGCGCCTCTGCGCCGCCTTGCCATGCGCGGGGGCCTCGAGCCGGCTGGGCCGTTGCCCCGCCTGATGCGGCCGGGTGCGCTGAGCTGAGGCCTTGACGGGCGTGGTCTCGGCGGGCAAGTCCGCGCCCCAGGCGAGCCACCCGTGGAAGGGCAGATGCCGAGCCTCTTGGATGCCCGGTACCGCGTCGAATATTTGCTCCTGCGGCTGATCGCAGGCTTGGTGCGCTTGGTGCCCATCGAGGTGGGCGTCAACGCTTCGGGCAAGATCTGGCGCCTGGTCGCGCCCTACGACCGCCGCCACCGCCGCGCCCTGGAAAACCTGGCCATCGCCTTCCCGGACATGGGGCTAGCGGAACGCGAGAAGGTGGCGCGCGCCATGTGGGAGAACCTCGGCCGCGTGATGGCCGAAACCATGCAGATCGACCGCATCATCGCCGAGCCCGATCGTATCGCGCTTACGCCGCTGACGGCGAAAGTGTTCGAGCGCTACCGCAACAAGATGGGGGCGGCCATCGGCGTGACGTTGCATATGGGCAACTGGGAGCTGGCGGCCTGGCCGATGACGGTCGCCGGCAACAATCCAGCCGCCGTCTATCGCACCGTCAAGAACCCCTACGTCGACCGCTATCTGCGCCAGCTTCGCCGCAATCTCTATCCCGGCGGACTGCTGGGCAAGGGCCGCATCGACGGCAGCCCGGAGGAGGGGCAGAAGACCGCGCGCCAGATCATGGATTTCGTGCGCCAGGGCGGCCGCCTCGGCCTCGTCTGCGATCTGCACGACCGTACCGGCATTGCCGTGCCCTTCTTCGGCCGGCCGGCCAGATCCGTGACCATCCCGGCCATGATCGCGCGGCGGGTGGGGGCGCGCATCTGGCTGTCGCGCTGCCTGCGCCTCGGCAACCGGAGCCGCTTCCAGATCGAGCTCAAGGAGCTCAAAGTTCCACGCACGGCCAATCAGGCCGACGACGTCAAATGGATCACGGCGGAGATGCAGAAGCAGTTCGAGGCTTGGATCCGCGAGGCGCCCGAGCAATGGAGCTGGAACAACCGGCGCTGGGGCTGAGGCCGCAATCCTTCAAGGCCAAAGCCGTTTGACTTGGGCTCCCGCGCAACTAGACTGCATTGTTGCAGCGCAAAACGCTCGTCTCCATGCCCGCCATCCGCACACCCGCCAACCACTACGCCCCCCTCGCCGTCGGCGCGCCCGCGCCCTGTCGCCAGCTACCCGTGCGGCTCGAGCGCATGATCCACTTCGTGCCGCCGCACAACGAGAAGATCCGCGCCCGCCTGGGCGAGCTGATCCCTCAGGTCGACGTCGTGCTCGGCAACCTCGAGGACGCCATCCCCGCCGACGCCAAGACAGCCGCCAGGCAGGGTTTCATCGACATGGGGCGCGCGCACGACTTCGGCCAGACCGGGCTGTGGACCCGCATCAACGCCCTCGACTCGCCCTGGGCGCTCGACGATATCCTCCAGATCGTGCCGGCGATCGGCGCCAAGCTCGACGTGATCATGCTGCCGAAGGTCGAGGGGCCCTGGGACATCCACTATCTCGACCAGCTCCTGGCGCAACTCGAAGCCAAGCATGCGCTGCCCAAGCCCATCCTCATTCATGCGATCCTCGAGACGGCGCAGGGCGTCACCAACGTCGAGGCCATCGCCGGGGCGAGCCCCCGCATGCATGGGCTGAGCCTGGGGCCGGCCGATCTCGCCGCCTCCCGTGGCATGAAAACCACACGGGTCGGCGGCGGCCATCCCGCCTACGGCGTTCTCGCCGACCCCGGCCCGGACAAGAGCGCGCGGGCCTTCTTCCAGCAGGACCTGTGGCACTACACGCTCTCGCGCATGGTCGACGCCTGCGCGACCTACGGCATCAAGGCGTTCTACGGGCCGTTCGGGGACTTCGCCGACAGTGCCGCCTGCGAGGCGCAGTTTCGCAATGCCTTCCTGCACGGCTGCGCCGGGGCCTGGACGCTGCACCCGAGCCAGATCGACATCGCCAAGCGCGTGTTCAGCCTCGATCCGCAGGAAGTGGCCTTCGCCAAGCGCATCCTCGAGGCCATGCCGGACGGCACCGGGGCCGCCATGATCGACGGCAAGATGCAGGACGACGCCACCTGGAAGCAGGCCAAGGTGATCCTCGATCTCGCCAGGCTGGTGGCGGCGCGTGACCCCGAGCGCAAGGCGCTCTACGGGCTCTAGGCTGCTTTGGAACGCGCGAATTGTGCTAGGATGCCGACGAGCAATTGGGGATCGAAGCTGGCTTCACTCCGAGGCTCGCGGCGAGCAGGTGTGCGCGAACGATGACGATAAGCACCATCCGGCACGCGAAATTCCGGGTTGGGGAAGTGGTGCGCCACCGCGTGCACCCCTTCCGCGGCATCGTCTTCGACATCGACCCGGTGTTCAACAACACCGAGGAATGGTGGCGCAGCATTCCCGAGGAGCTGCGTCCGCGCAAGGACCAGCCGTTCTACCATCTGCTGGCCGAGAATTCGCAGACCGAGTACATCGCCTACGTCTCCGAGCAGAACCTGCTGCCCGACAGCTCGGGCGAGCCCCTGCGCCACCCGCAGGTCCGCGAGCTGTTCAAGCTGGAGGACGACGGCAACTATCGCCCCCTGTTCCTGCAGCAGCCGCACTGATCAGTCGGCGAACGTGCGAGAGGTCACCCATCGTAGCCGAAGGACGGTTGTTGCATTTGTAGCACATACGTGTTACATTATCAGTAGGTGGAGCAACAGCACGATGCCCAAGGACGCCTACATCAACGCACGCGTCGACAAGCGGCTCAAGACGCGCGCCGAGAAGGTGTTGAGCCGTGTCGGCGTCAGCACCAGCGATGCGATCACCATGCTCCTGCATCAGATCGTGTTGCGCAAAGGCCTGCCTTTCGAAGCACGCATTCCCAACGAAGAGACCATCGCGGCGATGACCGAGCTCAGCGAAGGCCGCGGCGAAATCTCCACAGCTTCCACACGCGAAACCTTCGACCGGGCAAGCAAGAGGCGCAACTAGCAAAGGGGCATGAAAGCCCTTCGGCTGGCCACCGCCTTCACCCGAGACCTGAAACGGATCGAGCGGCGCGGCTACGATCGCGCCCTGCTCGACGCCGTGGTCGACGCCCTGCGCAAGGATGAGCAGCTACCACGCGCGCGCCGCGACCACCCCCTCGAGGGTCAGTGGAAAGGCTGGCGCGAGTGCCACGTGCAGCCCGACTGGCTCCTGATCTACATGACCTCGAGCACAGAGGTGCTGCTCGCACGCACGGGCACGCACGCCGACCTGTTCGGAAGTTGAAACCCCTCGCCCGCGAAAAGCAGAGCCCTGCCACAGATCCACGCTGCCGATTACTTCTTCGCAGGCGCAGGCGGCGCCTTCGCCGGCGGGGCGCCTGGGGCTGCGCCTTGCGCCTCTTGCTGCTTCTTCTGCTCTTCCATCATCTGCTGCTGACGCTGGGCGATCTGCTGCATCAGAGACTT
>DATEVP010000170.1:0-6436 GCA_035258465.1 Hyphomicrobiaceae bacterium | reverse complement strand
GGCAACGCCCGCGCGCTCGAAGTCGGCCCAGGGGGCCGCGACGCGCAGCGACCATTCGTTGCTGCAGTGATCGTCGACCGCCTTCTTCTGCGCCGCCGACATGTTTTCGTACGTCTTCTTGTTCATCACCCAGGCAAAGCTCGTGACGTAGAGCGGCACATTCATGTGGTACTTCGTCACCTTGTCGATGCCGAACAGCGGGATCGACCCCCACGGGAAGGTGACGGCATCCGCCACGCCCTTGTCGATGATGTCGCGCACCTCAGGCGCTGGGGCGTTGACGTTGGCGCCGCCGAGGTTGTCCACCAGCGTGGCGATGACGGCGTGCGCCGGGCGGATCTTCATGCCCTTGATGTCGCCCGGCACCATGATCTTCTTGGTCTTGGAATGGAAAGAGCCGTAGTCGTGCACGAAGCCGAGGCAGAACTTCACGTCCTTCATCTCGGTGCCGGCATACTTGCGATACCAGGCATCGAGCGCCTGCGACCCGCCCTTGGCGTTGGACATCATGAACGGCAGGTTGCCGGCATCGATGATGGGGAAGCGGCCGGGCTGGTAGCCCGGGCTGATGTAGGTGACGTCGGCAATGCCGTCGCGCGCCATGTCGTAGTGGTCGAAGGCCTTGCCGAGCTGCTGCGACGGAAAGACCGTGAACGTGACGGTGCCGTTGGTGGCCTTTTGGATCGAGCTGCCCCAGTCCTCGAGGGCCTTCTGCAGCGGGTGCGACGGGGGCACCCAGTGCGACAGCTTGAGGTGAACCGGCTTGTCTTGCGCCGCTGCCGGTGTACCGCTCGAGCTTACCGCGAGCGCCGTGGAGACCGCCACGAGGCAAGCCAAGCTCATTCCTGCCAGACGCGTTCGCATGTTCTTCCTCCTCAACTCGGCCACGACTGGACCTCGGCGAAATTTTTCTGCGATTGAGCCCGATCTTGCATAACTTGTAAAGAAAATTAGTCGGATATAAAACTATCTTGAAATAGGTAGAGTGCACTCGAGGGTCTACAACGATTGATCCGTTCAGCACTCGACCTGGAGAGAGGTAACGTGGCGCAAGTGATATCCCTGGCGCGCAAGTCCAAGGGGGAGGAGCGCGAGCACACCGCCGGCGCGTTTGTCCCGGGCATCGATTACGGTCCGCTTGCGGAATGGGTCGGCTTCCATTTGCGCATGGCGCAGATTTCCGCATTCCAGGCCTTCGTCCGCGAGGTTGGCGAGGTGGACCTGCCGCCGGGCCGCTTCGCCCTGCTGACGCTGATCGGGCGCAACCCCGGCATCAGCCAGACCGTGCTGAGCAGGGCTGCCGGCCGGGACAAGTCGACGCTGACGCCCGCGCTGCAGGATCTCAAGCGCCGCGGCCTCATCGCCCGCGTGCGCCTCGAAAACGACCGGCGCAGCTATCACCTCACGCTGACCCCGGCCGGCGAAGCCATGTTGGTGCGCCTGACCGAATGCGCCGCACGCCACGAGCGCAATCTCGATCGCGTCATCGGCGCACGCGATCGCGCGCGTTTCTTGAGCACCTTGCGCAAAGTCATGGCCGACCTCGACTGAAAATTCAGGCTCGGCGGCGCAAGACAGGAACCGCGGCACAAGGAACAGGCATTCTCAATGGCGGAAGTTTCGTTCCACAAGGAGATCGAGAGCCTTCGCCTCGGCGATGACCAGACGTTCTACGGCGAGGGCATCCTTGCCGTGACCAAGGCGCTGCTGCAGTCGGGTGTCGCCTACGTCGGCGGCTACCAGGGCGCGCCTGTCAGCCATCTGCTCGACGTGCTGGTGCAGTCCGAGGATCTGCTGTCGGAGCTCGGCATCCATCTCGAGACGTGCACCAACGAGGCGGCAGCCGCCGCCATGCTGGGTGCCTCGATCAACTATCCTCTGCGAGGCGCCGTCACCTGGAAGTCGATCGTCGGCACCAACGTGGCGGCCGATGCGCTCTCCAACTTGGCCTCGCCCGGCGTGATCGGGGGCGCGCTCATCGTGGTCGGCGAGGACTATGGCGAAGGCGCCAGCGTCATCCAGGAGCGCACGCACGCGTTCGCCGTCAAATCCTCGCTGTGGCTGATCGACCCAAGGCCGGATCTGCCCACGCTCGTTCGCTCGGTCGAGAAGGGATTCGAGCTCTCCGAGGCATCCAATACACCCGTCATGCTCGAGCTGCGCATCCGCGCCTGCCACATGTTCGGCAGCTTCGTCGCCAAAGACAATGCCGCCGCGCCCTTCTCCACTAAGAACCGCCTGGGCCCGGCGCGTTTCCACTATGACCGGTTGGCGCATCCCCCCGCCACCTTCCGCCAGGAAACGGACAAGGTCGGCCGCCGCCTGCCGGCAGCCCAGCGCTTCATCCTGGAGAACAAGTTCAACGAGCGGCTCGGGCCCGCCGCCGGCGACATCGGCATCATCGTGCAAGGCGGCCTCTTTAATGTCCTGAACGGGCGCCTTGCGCTTGCGGGCCTCAGCGACGCCTTCGGCGCGGTAGCGCTGCCGACGCTCGTGCTCAACGTCGTGCATCCTCTGGTGCCCGAGGAGATCGCCGGCTTCTGCGCCGGCAAGCGTGCCGTGCTCGTGATCGAAGAGGGCGCACCGGATTTCATCGAGCAGGCGGTTGGCCAGATCCTGCGCAAGGCTGACCTCAACACCCGCCTGCATGGCAAGGACGTCTTGCCTATGGCCGGCGAGTACACACCCTATGTCGTCGCCAAGGCCCTCGCCGCTTTTTTCGGCCAGCATGGACGCGCCGCGCCCGCGCTCGAGGACTGGATCGCCGGTGTCGACAAGCGCCGCACCGATGTCGACAAGATGCTCGGCGCGCCGCTGCCGGCCCGGCCGCCGTCGTTCTGCACCGGCTGCCCGGAGCGGCCCGTGTTCTCGGCCATGAAGCTGCTCCGCCAGGAGATGGGGCCGGTGCATGTATCGGCCGACATCGGCTGCCACTCTTTCGCGACATTCGCGCCGTTCAGCCAGGGCAACTCCATCCTGGGCTACGGCATGTCGCTCGCTTCCGCGGCCGCGATCTCGAGCTCGCAGACAAACCGGCCGATCAGCGTCATGGGCGACGGCGGCTTCTGGCATAACGGCCTGATCACCGGTGTGGCCGGCGCGGTGTTCAACAACGACGACAGCGTCCTCATCATCATGAACAACGGCTATTCCAGCGCCACGGGCCAGCAGGACATTCTCTCCAGCAAGAAAGAGCCGCAGGGCCGCGGCAAGGGGCTCGACATCGAGACGGTGCTGAAGGGCGTGGGTGTGCCGTGGATCAAGCGCGTGCGCACCTATGGCGTCGCCGAGGTCATGAGCACGCTGCGCGAGGCCATGCGGACCAAGGACAAGGGCCTCAAGGTCATCATTGCCGACGGCGAATGCCAGCTTGCGCGCCAGCGCCGCATTCGGCCCGAGATGGCGCGCAAGGTGGCGGCAGGAGAGCGCGTCGTGCGCACCCGCTTCTGGGTCGATCCGGAGGTGTGCACCGGCGACCACTCCTGCATCCGCCTCTCCGGCTGCCCGTCGCTCACCCTCGAGCCGAACGAGGACCCGCTGCGCACCGATCCCGTCGCCCACGTCAACAATGACTGCGTCGGCTGCGGCCTGTGCGGGGAGGTCGCGCACGCGGCGCAGCTCTGCCCCTCGTTCGCGCAGATCGACATCATCCGCAACCCGACGCGCTGGGATCGGCTGAAGCTGGCGATATCGACGAGGCTCATCCGCCTGTTCGGCGGAGGGACGGCACGGTTGCCGTTGCCCGCGCTGGTGCCGGCGGAATGACGATGGCGGAAGCTAGGCCCATACGGCTCCTGATCGCGGCGCTCGGCGGCGAGGGCGGCGGCGTACTCGCCTCCTGGCTGCATGCGGCCGCAATCGCCGCCGGGCATTTCGTGCAGGGCACTTCTATCCCGGGCGTGGCTCAGCGCACCGGCGCCACCACCTACTACCTCGAGCTCGTACCCGGCGCAGGGGCGCGCCATGGCGACTCGGCCGTGCGGCCGGTGCTGGCGCTCAACGCCGCGCCGGGCGAGGTCGACGTGATGGTCGCCAGCGAACTTTTGGAATCGACGCGCGCCGTCCAGGCCGGCTACGTCTCGCCAGACCGCACCATTCTCATCGCCTCGAAGGCCCGCATCTTCACCGTCGACGAAAAGGTGGCGATGGGCGACGGCCGGCTCGACGAGAAGCGCATGCTGGCGATTGCCAACCGCTTCGCCCGCCGCGCCATCATCGCCGATTTTGCCGCCATCGCCGCCGAGGCAAAGAGCCCGCTCAACGCCGTGCTGCTGGGCGCCATCGCCGCCTCGGGTGGGTTGCCTATCCCGGCCGACATCTTCCGTGCCGCTATTCGCGCTGAGGGCAAGGCCGTGGAGGCCAATCTGCGCGGCTTCGAAGCAGGTTTTGATAGGGGGTCAGATCCCTTGCGCACACCATCTCCCGCTGGCAGCGACGTCGAGGCAAGGGGTCTGACCCCCTCGTCCCGCAAGGGGTCTGACCCCCTCGATGCCTTCCCTGCCGAGGCGCGCGAGGTGCTGGCGACCGCCATCGAGCGCCTCACCGATTACCAGGACCGGGCCTACGCCTGGCGTTACCTTGCCCGCGTCAACCGCTTCGTCGGCATGCCCGGGGCCGACGCGACATTCATCCGCGAGCTGGCCCGGCATCTCGCCGTGCGCATGAGCGTGGAGGACGTGATCCGCGTCGCCCAGCTCAAGCTGCGCGCGGCGCGGCTCGAGCGCGTCACGCGCGAGGCTCAGGCGAGCGCGGGCGACATCGTCGATGTGACCGAATACATGAAGCCCGGCCCGGAGGAGGTCCTGGGACTGTTGCCGCCGCGCCTCGGCCGCTGGGCCCTTGGCCGCGTCGCGGCCCGGGGCTGGAGTAGCTGGTCCTGGCCGCTCAAGATCTGCACAACGCGCCTGTCGGGCTTCCTGCGCTTGCGCATGCTGGCGGCGCTCAGGCGCTGGCGGCCGCGCACGCTGCGCTTTGCCGAGGAGGAGGCGTGGGTGGAGCGCTGGCTGGCGATCGTCGAGCGCACACTGACAGCAGACGCCGCTGCGGCGCGCGAGGTGGTGGCGACGGCGGCGCTCGTGCGCGGCTATGCGGACACCTATAAGCGCGGCCTTGCCAACTGGACCAGGATCATGGGCGAGGTGGTCGAGCCGATGCTGGCGGGCCGATTGCCGCGCGCTCATTTCGCCGACGCCGTGCTGCAGGCCCGCCTGGCCGCAACCAAGGATCCCGAAGGCGAAGCGTTGGCCGGCACCATCTCCGCCATCCGCCGCACCGGCACGCCCGGCAAGCTGGCGGCGGAGTAGGCACTCGCGGCCGCCTTACTCTACTGAGCCGGCGCGATCCGCCAAACCCTGATCGGCGAGTCGGTGCCCCATGGCACCTCACGCAGGAAATCGACCCGGGCGCCGCCGAGCAGCTGCGCGCGCAATCCCGATTGCCCGGACAGCGGCGGACGCGCGCTGTTTGTCGCGCCGTTCGCGCACAGCGCCACGTAGTTGACGCCCAGCGCCTGCAACTGCCGTAGCGCGTCGGCCGCGGGCCCGTTGAGTATCGCGCGATTGGCGAGAATGCTCCTCTCCAATCGGTGGTAGGGCGCCGCCACCACCCTATGCGGCGACAGCGCAACGATGTACGGCCCGAGCTCGACGTCGGCGGCGATTAGGCCGGGGGGCAGCTCGGCGAGGCGGCGAACATTGGCCGACCGGAAGCATGGCGCTTGGGGATCAGTGAGCTGGTCGGCGGCCTGCGTCGTAGCTGACCGCGGGAAGGGCCACAGCAGCGCCGATAACCCGACTTCCAGTGTCGCCTGGCTCAGCAGGAGGACGGCGGCGAGGCGCATGACGGGAGCGGAGATCCAGGCTCTTGCGTGGAGGCTCGATGCGAAGACGGCCAGAGGAACAACCGCAAGCCAGCTCGCGTAGGGCATCAGCTTGATCTGCCAGCACCCGAGCAGGGCCGCGAGCACGGCGAAGGCCGCGGCGAGTCCGGTGCGTGCGTCCGGCCGCGCGCGCCAGGCCGTAACTTGCTCTGCGGCACCTGCGACGACGAAGGCGATGAAGGCGAGCGTCGCCGCCGGGTAGCGCGCGGCAAGCCACAGCGCGCTCTTGCTCTCCATCACGTTGTCGAGCCAGACCGGCCTGAGCGCCGGCCCCACCTGTCCGAACGGGCCCGCAAGGCAGGCCGGTTCCAGGGCTGCGAACAATCCGACGCCGATAGCGACCGACGCGCCGGCGATGGCAAAGCGCACCGCCGGCCGGGCTCCGACAGCGAGGGCCGCCCACAGGCCGGCCGAGCCGCACGCGGCCAGCACGGGCAGGTTGAGGGACAGCGCGTCGCAATGCACCTCGAGCCAGCGCGATGGCGCAACCGTCACCACGAAAGCCGCGATCAGCACGGCCGTTGCCGCGACTGCGGCTCGCACCACCCCGGCCCCAAG
>DATEVP010000169.1:0-7326 GCA_035258465.1 Hyphomicrobiaceae bacterium | reverse complement strand
AGCCCCAGAAAGGCGAAGAAGCCGACCACGTCGGTGATCATGGTCACGAACACGCCTGACGACACGGCCGGGTCGAAGCCGGCCCGGCTGAGCGTCAGCGGGATCAGAATGCCGGCGAACGCGGCGGCCAGAAAGTTGCAGATCATGGCGGCGGCGATGACGAGGCCCAGCGTGCCGATGCCGAACCACAGCAGCACGACCAGCCCCATGATGCTCGCAAACACGACGCCGTTGATGAGGCCGACGGACGCCTCGCGGATAATGACGCGCATGGCATTGACGGGGCCCAGCTCGTGCGTGGCGAGCGCGCGCACCGTCACCGTCATGGTCTGCGTGGCGGCGTTGCCGCCCATGGACGCCACGACCGGCATCAGCACGGCCAGCGCCACCATCTGATCGATGGTGGCATCGAAGGCCTTGATGACGGAGGACGCGAGCAGCGCGGTCAAGAGATTGATGCAGAGCCAGGAGAAGCGGTTGCGCACCGTATAAATGACGTTGTCGGTCACGCTCTCGTCGCCGACGCCGCCCAGCCGCCGCAGGTCCTCCTCCGTCTCCTCCTCGATCACCTCCACCATGTCGTCGGCCGTGACGACGCCGACGAGGCGCTGGTTGGCGTCCACCACCGGCGCCGACTTCAGGTCGTAGCGCTCGAACTGGCGGGCCACCTCCTCCTGGTCGGCGGTGGCGAGCACGACCTGCCGGCCGGGGTCCATGATCTTGTCGACGGCAACCTCGCGCTTGGTGCGCAGCACCCGGCTCAGGTCCACGCTCCCCATCACGTGATGGGTTGGATCGACCACGTAGATGTCGGAGAAGGTCTCGGGCAGGTCTTCGGCCTCGCGCATGTGGTCGATGACCTGACCGACCGTCCAGAACGGCGGCACGGCGACGAAGTCCGTCTGCATGAGACGGCCGGCCGTATCCTGTGGATACTCGAGATTGCGCTCGACGGCGACGCGATCGACGGTTGGGATCTGCGCCAGGATTTCCTGCCGCCGGGCTTCATCGAGGTTTTCCAGGAGATAGGCCGCGTCATCGGTCTCGAGGTCGGCGATGGCGCGTGCCAGCAGGCCCTCGGGCAGCTCCGGCAGGAGCTGGTCGCGCACCGTCTCATCGAGCTCGGGCAGCACCTCCGGCTTGAAGGCGGGGCCCAGCGCCAGGACGAACGCAATGCGTTGCGCAGGTTCCAGCAGGGCGATCAGATCGGCGAGATCGGGCGCCTCCAGATCCTGTGCCAGAGCGCGCACGCCCGCGTCGTCGCCCGCCGCCAGCGCCTCCGCGACCGGCCGTGCCAGCCCGGCCGCAGGCTGGACGCCTGGCGCCGCGCCCGGCTCGTTCGTGGTCTCGTCCTGCATACTGGTGGATCGCCTTCACGGCACGCGCGAGCCGGATAGCACCGGGAGCAGAGGTGTGCCATCTCATTCGCGAGATCGGTCCCATGGCGCGCGGGCGCCTGATTTAGGTGGGCTGCTTGCGCTCCGTGGTGCCCGAGCGACACATGCCGCCGATGAAACGGTGTGTTGCAGAGAAGCCTTTACCGTTTGCCGGTAGAATCCGAAATTGTCACAATGCCTTGCTCATGGATGGGCGGCATGTCAAAACGCGCGTCGCTGTTTCCCATCGGTCGCGGGGCGTCTTGGGGGATAAGGATGCGGACGATCAAAGCTTGCGCTCTGGCGCTGGGTCTTCTGGCTGCGGCCTTCGGGCCGAGCCTGGCCCAGGAGCCCTGCAAGCTCGGGTCCGATGCGCTCGGCGTGTCGCGGACAGCCGAGATCGACACCAGCGCGGGTCCGCGTTTCGGCTTCCAGTACAACGAGCAGAGCATTCTTGCCGACGGCGAGGTGGTGCTGACGTTCGACGACGGCCCCTTGCGCGCCTACACCAAGCCCGTGCTCGAAGCGCTTTCCGCACACTGCACCAAGGCGACGTTCTTTCTCGTCGGCCGCATGGCCGTCGCCGATCCGGAGATGGTGCAGGAGTACGCGCGGCGCGGGCACACTGTCGGCAGCCATACCTGGTCGCATGCCAACCTGCAGGCCCTGACCCCGCTCAAGGCGCGCGCGGAGATCGAGCTCGGCTTCAGCGCCGTGCAGGCCGCGCTGGGCAAGCCGCTCACCCCCTTCTTCCGCTTTCCCTATCTGCGCGATGGCCAGTCCATCATGACCTATCTGCAGGGGCGGCAGGTCGCCATGTTCTCGATCGACATCGACAGCAAGGACTACCGGACGCACGATGCCTCGTCCGTGCAGCGCAAGGTGATGGGAGACCTCGCCCGGATGCGCAAAGGGATCGTCCTGTTCCACGACATCCAGCGCTCCACGGCGCACGCCCTGCCGGGACTGCTGGCGGAGCTGAAGGCGAAGAGCTATCGCATCGTCCACCTGCAGCCGAAGGCGCCGCTCGCCACCAGTCCCGAGTATGACGCGCTGGCCCAGCAGGAGCTCGCCAAGAGGCGCATCGTCGTCGGCGGCCAGCCGCTCGCCAAGCGCGCACTCACCTGGCCGCTGGCCGAGCCGACCGTGCCGGCGGAGCCCGCGGCGACCAAGGGGCGTAATCTGCCCCGCCCTCGCGCCAACGCCGAAGACTGGCCGACGACCATCTGGCGCTGAGCAAGCCAGCCGTTCGTCGACCGCGCTCTGGTTCATCGCGACCGGCTTTCGCCTCAGCACATCTTGCGCAGTCCCGGTGAGCTTCAAGCTCAGGGCGGGTTGGAAAGTGCGGGATGCGATTGAAGTCCCCCTGTCGCTGCCGCTTACGAGGGAGTGAGGAAGAAGCCCGCCGCCTTGACGGTGGGTATTCCAACTATTACGCTTGGCCCAAAGACGAATAAGTCAGTGTGTCGTTCGAAACATCCAGGGAGGGTGCGATGCGGAAAATCCTAGGATTGGCCCTTGCATCGGCGGTTCTCGCCGGTGCCTTCGCCGGCGGCGCCGCGGCACAAGAGGCGCCGAAGTCGATCAAGATCGGCTACGTCACCTCGCTCTCGGGCCCGCAGTCGGCAGGTGCCATGCTCACCACCGTGCTCAGCTATCGGCTGTGGGTGGACGACGTGAACAAGGCCGGCGGCCTGATGCTCAAGAAGTACAACAAGCGCGTGCCCATCGAAGCCACCGAGATCGACGACCGCTCCAACAACGAGGACATGGTGCGCCTGGTTGAGAAGCTGATGGCCGTCGACAAGGTCGATCTCGTGCTGTCCCCCTGGGGCACCGGACCTAATCTGCAGGCTGCCCCAACGTTTGCCAAGTATGGGTATCCGCAAATCATGGGCACCGCGGGAAGCGACAAGCTCGAGGAGCTGGTGCAGAAATTCCCCACCCTGTTCTGGATGCTGGGCAAGCCTGGCGAGCAGGTGAAGTCGCTTGTCGACATGATGTCGGACCTGAAGAAGCAGGGCAAGATCAACGACGCGGTAGCCGTCTTCGTCGTCCAGCACCCATTCGGGCAGGAATACAGCTCAAGCTTGAGACCGCAGCTGGCAAGCGCCGGCTTCAAGGTCGTCTATGACACGGTCTATCCGTTCCCACCCACCGACCTTTCGACGCAAGTCAAGGCGGCAAAGGCGGCTAATCCAGATACAATGATTGCTCTATCCTATCCGCCAGACACCTTCATGCTGACAGAGCAGGCGATGGCCAACGACTTCAACCCGAAGATCAGGTTCCTGGGCGTTGGCGTCGCGTTCCCGAGCTACAAGGGCAAGTTCGGCGACAAGGTGAACGGCATCTTCGGCCTCGGTGGATGGGATCCCAACGGGCCGGGCATGAAGGAGTACTTCGAGCGCCACAAGGCCTTCAACAAGGGCGCCGAGCCCGACCGCTGGGCCAGCTCCGCCACTTATGCCGGGTTGCAGGCGCTCCAACAGGCGATCGAGCGCGTCGGCGAGATCGACCGGGCCAAGATCCTGCAGGAGCTCAAGACCGGGATGTTCAAGACCGTGGCCGGCGACCTCAAGCTGGACGGCAACCGCGACAAGGCGGCCTGGCACATCGGCCAGTGGCAGGGTGGCGAGTTTTACGCCGTCGCTCCGGCCAGCCGTGCGGGCGCGAAGCCGCCCCTGGTCAAATGATTGCCGTAAACGCAGTCGCGTTGCAGGGCCCGCGCATCACAGCGCGGGCCCTTTTTGCACCCGAATTGTGCAAGGTCTACAACTCTTTAAGCGAGGTCACGTAGTCTGTCCCGACTTCCAACCGATACCGTCGAAGCCGCCCCTCCATGATGCTGCTCGATTTCCTGCTCGGGAGCCTGGTGATCGGCGGCATCTACGCGCTGATCTCGGTCGGCCTCAACCTGCAGTACGGTGTGGCGCGCGTCCTGAACCTCGCCTACGGCGAGTTCCTGATGCTGGCCGGCTACGCCGCGTTCTTCGGCTTCTCGCGGCTGGGGGCCCCGCCGCTCCTGACGGCGCTTGCCGGCGTTCCCGCGGCCTTCGGGCTCAGTTGGCTCCTCTTCCGCTATGTGTTGCATCCGCTGCTCCGGCGTACCGCCGATCAGGGCAAACGTGAGGTCGATTCCATTCTCTCGACCTTCGGCCTGCTGTTCCTGCTACAGGGGGCGGCGCTGGTCGCCTGGGAAGGCACGGAAAGGGCCTACAGCTATCTAGCCGACTCGATCCTTGTCTTCGGCGTCCGTGTTCAGGGCAATCGCCTGATTGTAATCATTGCCGCCCTCCTTCTGTCTGCTGCCGTGTTCGCCTTCCTGCGCTACTCGACGGCAGGTCGCGCCATGCGCGCTATCGCTGTCGGTCCGCACACTGCCCCGCTGGTGGGTATCGATGTCGCCCGCTACAGCGCGATCGCGTTTGCGACCGGGGGAGCGCTGGCGGCCGTGGCAGGGATTCTGCTCTCCTCCTTTGTCGGCGTCAGTCCGACGATGGGCGTCGCCTATACCCTGAATGCTTTGATCGTCGTCGTAATGGGCGGTATCGGCAACGTCGCTGGAGGCTTCGTTGCGGCGCTCATCCTTGGGATGGCCCAGACGCTGGCCGCGCAACTCGGCCAGTCCGGCCTCGGCACCATCATTACCTTCGCCATCTTCTCCATCGTGCTGTTGTGGCGACCGCAAGGCCTTTTCGGCGGCAGCGCCAGATCGGGCGTCCAGCGCCGTCTTCGCATTTCAAAGGAGGCCGGCTGGATTGCGGGCCTCGTGGTCTTGCTGTTCGTGCCGCTCTTCGCCAACGCCTACTGGCTGGCACTGGCCATTACCATACTCACCTATGTCGCCCTGGCGACGGGATGGGCATTTTTCTCCGGCCCCACGCGCTACGTGTCGCTGGCAGCCTCCGCCTTTTTCGGTGTGGGCGCCTATTGCGTCGCCGTCCTCGCTCCAGACTATTCCTACCCCGTTGCGCTTCTGGCCGCCGTTGCGATTTCGGCCGTGCTCTCCGCCCTCGTCGGCCTCGCCACGCTGCGCCTCTCCGGCATGTACTTCGTGATCTTCACGTTCGGCCTGGCCTCGCTCGTGAGCGCCGCCGTGAACTGGTGGGAGTTCAACGTCGCCAAGCAGGCGGGCTGGTACCTGTTCCTGTCCATCACGCCCACGCACATCTATTACCAGCTGCTCGCCCTGTGCCTTGCGATCATCGCCCTGTGGCTCGTCCGCGATCGCAGCCGCATGGGCTTCGCCCTCAAGGCCCTCGGCGCCGACGAGACCGTGGCGCGTCAGATCGGCATCAATACCGTGGCGCTCAAGATCGGCACCTTTGTCGTCAGCGCCCTGGTCATGACACTTGCCGGCGCGATCCTGGCGCCGCGCCGTTCCTATATGGATGCCGGCAACGCCTTCAATCCTGAGATTTCGTTCCTCACCGTGATCATGGCGCTGCTGGGCGGGGCCAACTCGGTGTGGGGGCCCATGCTTGGCGTCGTACCGCTGGTCCTGATCCAAGACTACCTTTCGATCGCGTGGGCCAGCCATTTCAGCGTGGTGCTGGGTCTCGTGCTCCTCGGCATCGTGTTCTTTATCCCGAGCGGTCTGATCGGTCTGTTGCATTCGGCCAGGAGCCGGGCGCAGGGCCACAGCCTCGCCGACCTCCTCGAGGCTTGGGCGGCGCGCCTGCGGGCCCAACCGCCAACAGCGCGACGCCGGGGGCTCGAACCGCGCGCGAGGCAGAACGGCGCCGGGCCAGTCGCCACGCCCGTGGCCGCCGCGCCCGAGGAAGACCGCAAGGCCCACCGATGAGCCAGCCTCAGCCCCCGCTGCTCGAGGTCACGGGCCTCACCCGGCATTTCGGCGGCCTCGCCGCCCTCGACGGGGTGTCCTTCACGGTGAACCGCGGGGAGGTCGTCGGCCTGATCGGCCCCAACGGCTCGGGCAAGACGACGCTGCTCAATGTCGTCTCCGGCCGCCTCTCGCCGCACGCCGGTGCCGTGCGCTTTGCCGGCCGCGCCATCACCGACCGCGCGCCGGAGGCCGTCTGCCGCGCCGGCATTGCCGGCACCTTCCAGCTCGCACGCATTCCCGACGCGCTCGACGCGCGCGACAACGTCGCCGTCGCCGCCATGTACGGCCGCCGCCGCCTCGATGTCGCCGCCGCCCGCGCCGAGGCCGAGCGGCTGCTTGCCCGCGTCGGCTTCGAAGGCAAGCCCGCCGCACACGGCGACGCGCTGCCCTACTTCGACTTGAAGCGCATCGAGCTCGCGCGCGCGCTCGCCTGCGCGCCGGAGCTGCTCCTGCTCGACGAATGGCTGGCCGGCCTCAACCCCACCGAGCTCGAGGCCGGCATCGCGCTGGTGCGCTCGCTGCTGGACGAGGGCCTGACGATCCTGATGGTCGAGCATGTGATGCATGCGATCCGCTCGCTCTGCGGCCACATCGTCGTGCTCAATGCAGGGCGCGTCATCGCCGCCGGCACGCCCGAGGAGGCGCTGGCCCACGGCGACGTCATGCGCGTGTATCTCGGCGAGACCGTTTAGCGTTTGCTCATCGAAGCGCCGCAAAGTCGCCGCCATTCATTCAGCCCGCATTCAGTCGCTGGCGCTGAACCTGCCGGGTCACGCCGTGGAAGAAGAATGCGCCTCGCCGACCCTCGGGATCGTCCGAGAGCGAGGAAGCAAAAAGCGCGGGCTCGCACCCGCATCCATGGAGAACGCAATGTCTCGCCTATCGTTGGTGCTGCCGGCAGCGGCGATGCTGTTGGCCGGCGTGGTGACGATTTCAACGGCGCAAGCTGCGCCCGCCACCGGTTTCCCTGAGGCCCTCAAGGCCGCGGCGTCGCAGGAGAGTGACGTCGCCCAGGTGAACTGGTGGGATCGCCATCGCCATTATCGGCGCCATCACCGGGGTCACCATGACCGTGGCTACCATCACTATCGCCGCCACGAC
>DATEVP010000168.1:0-4207 GCA_035258465.1 Hyphomicrobiaceae bacterium | reverse complement strand
TCGCCGCTCTTCGAGCGCTCACACAGTGATGGTCTTCATGCGCGGATCGCCTCCCGTGATGTTTTGGCAACGGGGTCGGGCGCGGAGTATAAGGCGGCGGATCGCGACAACAAGGATCATGATGAGGCGATGGCGGGCATGGGCAGCGACGGCCCGGGCAGGGTGCTGGAGGCGGAAGACTTTGCGCGTGCGCTCTCCGACGATGCGCGCCTCCTGGGCATCGACCTCGGCACCAAGACGCTGGGCCTCGCCCTCTCCGACGTGAGCCGCACGATCGCCTCGGGCCTGACTACGCTCTCGCGGGGCAAGTTTTCCGACGACGCACCACGGCTGCTGGCGCTTGCCGAAGAGCACGGGGTCGGCGGGTTCGTCATTGGCCTGCCGGTCAACCTCAACGGCACGGAGGGACCGCGCGCGCAGGCAACGCGGGCATTTGCACGCAACCTCGGCCGGCTCACGACGCTGCCGATGCTACTTTGGGATGAGAGATTGTCGACGGCGGCGGCCGAACGCGCCTTGCTGGAGGCGGACGCGTCCCGCCGCCGGCGCGCCACAGTCATCGACAAGGTTGCCGCGACACTGATCCTGCAGGGCGCGCTCGATCGGCTGAAGCGGCTCGATCAAGCCTGACGCCGTCCACCAGTGGCTCGAACCGTCGGATCGCAAGATGCTCTAGCGGATAGAAGAGCTCCGTCTAACGACGATTTCATATAGTGTGATCGGACAATCGGCAATATCCTCTTCATTCAGACTTTCGTCGGCGTTGGCAAATTCCAATCCGATGCCCTACCTAGGGAAAGCCTGACTAGGGAAGCGACGGAATGTCTCGTATCTCGCCGTTCACGGAAAATCCACCGTTCCATTCGGAGGCCAACCCATGAAGCAAAACCTCGATGCCTCGGCCCTGCACCTGCTGCACAGAGCAGGTCAGTGTGCTGAAGAGCTCTTTACGACCGAAACTGGAAAAGCCGACCTCACCCCGCGCCAATATGCCGTTTTAGCAAGCGTTGCCCAAAAACCGGACATTTCCCAGACGGGCCTGGTCGAGCAAACCGGGGTCGACAGATCGACGCTGGCCGATATCGTCCGCCGCCTGGTGAAGAAGGGCCTGCTGCAGCGCAAGCGCACCCGCCGGGATGCCCGCATGTATGCCGTGCGCTTGACACAACGGGGCCTGAGCGCACTGACGGCAGCAAAGCCGGCTGCCTCCCGCGTCGATCAGCGGCTGCTGGCACCGCTCCGGGCCGACCAGCGGAGCCACTTCATCCAGGCGCTCGGCGAAATCGTAAGAGCCATGACCAGCCTGCACCGCAAGGCGGAACAGCAGCGCTGATCGGGCTCAGCCCGGAAATGCGCGCTCGACGATAGCCCTCGTCTGCGCCCAGTCGAGATTTTGCCCGTAGGTCTGCCGCGGCCCGCCGGAGAGCCGCGTGCCCATGAACGCGTCGGCGACGGCTGTGGGTGCGTGCGCCCTCAGAATGGTGCCGGCGGCGAGCAGCGCCAAGGCCTCAGCCAAATCCCGCCCTCGCCGGTCCAGCAACCTAGGCTCGTGCAGCATGGCACGTACCCGCTCTAGCTGTGCCTTGAGGTGGGCGTCGCCGCCGACGGCCGCTGCCAGATCGTCCAGCACGATCTCCACGGTCTCCGCCTCGCGCTGCAGGACCCGCAAGAGGTCGAGCGCCATGACGTTGCCGGAGCCCTCCCAGATGGCATTGACGGGTAGCTCCCGGTAGAGCCGCGCGGCGATGCCGTCCTCGACGTAGCCGTTGCCGCCGAGGCACTCCATCGCCTCGTAGGCCAGCGCCGGCCCGATCTTGCACACCCAATACTTGGTGACGGGCGTCATCATCCGCCGCCAGGCCGCCGCGTTCGGGTCGGAGGCGCGGTCGAAGCTGCGCGCCAGCCGGAACGACAGCGCGGTTGCCGCTTCCACGTCGAGCGCCAGGTCGGCCAGCACCTGGCTCATCAGCGGCTGGTCGACGAGATGCTTCTGGAACACGGTGCGGTGCCGGCAGTGGTGGATCGCATTGGCGAGCGCCAGGCGCATCAGGCCGGCGGAGCCGACCGCGCAGTCGAGCCGCGTGCAGGTCACCATCTCGATGATGGCCGGAACGCCCCGGCCTTCCTCGCTGATGAGCCAGGCATGCGCGGCCTGGAACTCCACCTCCGCGGAGGCATTGGAGCGGTTGCCGAGCTTGTCCTTCAGGCGCTGGAAGCGCAGGCCGTTGACGGTCCCATCGGGCAGGATGCGCGGCATAATGAAGCACGAGAGCCCGCCAGGCGCCTGCGCCAGCACCAGAAACGCATCGCACATGGGCGCCGACATGAACCACTTGTGCCCGGTGATGAGATATTCGGCACCCGGGCCGCCGTTACCCGCGGGAATCGCCCGCGTGGTGTTGGCGCGCACGTCGGTGCCGCCCTGCTTCTCCGTCATGCCCATGCCGATGGTGACGCCGGACTTGGCCGCAGCCGGCGTGAAGCTCTTGTCGTACTGGCGCGACAGGATCTTCGGGATCCACCAGCTCGCCAGCTCCGGCTCCAGCAACAGCGTGGGAACGGCGGCATTCGTCATGGTGATCGGGCACTGGTGCCCGGCCTCCATCTGGATCGCCATGTAGGTGCCCGCCGAGCGCACCACGTTGGCCCCCGGCACCGGCTTTGCCCCGGGCTTGGCCAGGTGATCCCAGGCCGAGCAGTGCAGGCCTTCCGCAACGCTGAGCTCCATGCATTCGTGATAGGCGGGGTGGAACTCGACGGTGTCGAGCCGGAAGCCCTTGCTGTCGAACGGCCTGAGCTTCGGCGGGTTGTCGTTGGCCAGGCGCTGGCGCTGGAAGCCCTCGGCGCTGCCGCAGATCTGCCCGAAGGCCGCAAGCCGCTTCACCGCCTGGTCGCCGCCCTCGCGGCCGACGGCATCCATGAGGGCGCGATCGCACGTGAACAGGTTGACGTTCTCGAACGGCGGGCTCTGGTTGAGGATATCGTGGGTGGCAAACGGGTCGTTCATGGCTGGGCTCCCGAATCCCGGGGTCTTTGCGCAAGCCTAGCAAGCCAGAGGCGCCGGCGCACGCCAGAAACCCGTTCGGATCGGACAGGCCGGCT
The DNA here is from genome assembly GCA_035258465.1 of Hyphomicrobiaceae bacterium. Lineage (GTDB taxonomy): Bacteria > Pseudomonadota > Alphaproteobacteria > Rhizobiales > Hyphomicrobiaceae > AWTP1-13. The sequence continues at coordinate 1,105 of DATEVP010000168.1, read as the reverse complement.
TGCAGGGCGCGGTGAGTCGGCGTATAGGACCGGCTTTAATGACCAGCTCCGTTGCCCGCGTCTCCTTCACGCGCCGCCATCTGCTGACCTGCGAGGATCTGACGGCGGGCGAAATCAATGCATTGCTCGACCTGGCCGACAAGGCCGCTGAAAGCAATCGCCAAGTCATCAAGAAGCGCGATGTCCTGCGCGGGCGAACGCTGATCAATCTCTTCTTCGAGGCGTCGACGCGCACGCAAAGCTCCTTCGAGCTGGCCGGCAAGCGGCTGGGCGCCGACGTCATGAACATGAACATGTCGTCCTCGTCGATGCAGAAGGGCGAGACGCTGATCGACACGGCGATGACCTTGAACGCCATGCGGCCCGACATCTTGGTGGTGCGCCACCACGCCGCCGGCGCCGTCGAGCTCTTGGCGCAGAAGGTCGACTGCTCGGTGATCAATGCCGGCGACGGTGCCCACCAGCACCCGACGCAGGCTCTGCTCGATGCGCTGACCATCCGCCGCGCCAAGGGCCGCATCTCCGGCCTGACGGTGGCGATCTGCGGCGACATCATGCATTCCCGCGTCGCCCGCTCCAACATCAACGTGTTCAACACGATGGGCGCGCGCGTGCGCATCGTCGCGCCCTCGACGCTGCTGCCGCCCGAGGCCGAGCGGCTGGGCGCCGAGGCCTTCACCGACATGATGAAGGGGCTCGAAGGCGCCGACATCGTCATGATGCTGCGCCTGCAGCGCGAGCGCATGCAGGGCTCCTACGTGCCCTCGACTCGCGAATACTTCCACTTCTTCGGCCTCGACCACGAGAAGCTCGCGCGCGCCAAGCCGGACGCGCTCATCATGCATCCGGGCCCCATGAACCGCGGCGTGGAGATCGCCTCCACCATCGCCGACCATTCCCGCAGCGTCATCCGCGACCAGGTCGAGATGGGCGTTGCCGTGCGCATGGCGGTGCTGGAGGCCATGGCCCGCCAGCTGCCCAACCACTAGAGACGCCGTGTGATGCGCAAGAACGGCTCAGCGACGGAACAGGCAACGGCCTTCCTCAACGCGCGCCTCATCGACCCCGCCTCCGGCAAGGACGAGCCGGGCGGGCTCCTGGTCAG
>DATEVP010000167.1:0-3953 GCA_035258465.1 Hyphomicrobiaceae bacterium | reverse complement strand
CCTATTTCTGCGCCTTGCCCTCGGCCTCGATCTGGCTGACCGCGGTCGCCATGAAGTCCGATAGGGCCTTGCGCAGCTCGGCGTCGGGCACGGCCACGCCCTTGGCCGTGAAATCGCCCTTCACCTTCTGGAAGACGTCCTCGTCGCCTTTCTGGGCCAGATCGGCCTTGCGCACCGCCTTGACGTAGTCGTCCACGGCGGTGCCCGAGAGCCCCAGCTTGGCCGCCGCCCACTGTGCGAGCAGCTTGTTGCGCCGCGCCTCGGCCTTGAACATAAGCTCTTGATCCATGGCAAATTTCTTCTCGTAAGACCTTTCGCGGTCATCGAATGTGGTCATCAAACGTCACTCCATCCAAAGACATGTTCACGAGCCGTTCTACCCACGGCCGCATTGCAGCGGCCTGCCCACCATCAGCCATAGCCTGAGGGACGCGCCGAAATCAACCGATCGGCGGGTGCGACCACGGCAGTGCGGACACGCCTGGGGCTATAGATTGTTTCCGCCCCCACCATCGGCTAGTGTCCGAGCTGGGCTTGCATGGCGGAGCCCGCCGCCGGACTGACGGTGCACCGCAAAATGCGTTGAAAATTCAATGGCTAGGCTTGGTCCGCAGGCGGGCTGAGCCTGCTGATTTCGGTTGTGAGGACGGCAGTGATGAACAAACGGCGGCGCATCTACGAAGGCAAGGCCAAGATCCTCTACGAGGGGCCCGAGCCCGGCACGCTCATCCAGCATTTCAAGGATGACGCAACAGCCTTCAACAACAAGAAACATGCCCTCATCGAGGGTAAAGGTGTCCTCAACAACCGCATTTCCGAATACATCTTCAACAAGCTCGGCGAGATCGCCGTGCCGACGCACTTTGTTCGCCGCCTCAACATGCGCGAGCAGGTGATCCGCGAGGTGGAGATCATTCCCCTCGAGGTTGTCGTGCGCAACGTCGCCGCCGGCTCGCTGGCCACGCGTCTGGGGCTCGAGGAGGGCAAGCCGCTGCCGCGCTCGATCATCGAGTTCTACTACAAGAACGATGAGCTGGGCGACCCGATGGTGTCGGAGGAGCACATCACCGCCTTCGGCTGGTCCAACCCGCAGGAGATCGACGAGATCATGGCGCTGGCGCTCCGCATCAACGATTTCCTGTGCGGTCTGTTCTGCGGCATCGGCATCCGCCTGATCGACTTCAAGGTCGAGTTCGGCCGCCTCTGGGAGAACGACCAGATGCGCATCGTGCTCGCCGACGAGATCAGCCCGGACTGCTGCCGGCTGTGGGATGCGGCCACGTCCGACAAGCTCGACAAGGATCGCTTCCGCCGCGACATGGGTGGCGTGCTGGAGGCCTACCAGGAGGTCGCGCGCCGCCTCGGCGTGCTGACCGAGAGCCCGAGACCCAAGGGAAGCGGCCCCGTGCTGGTGAGCTCCAAGCCGCATTGAATGAAGGGAGTGGGGAGCAGGGAATAGGGAGTAGGGGTCGCGAGCGAAATTGTGAGGGTGCAGCGGCGCAGCACTCTATCCCTATTCGCTATTCCCTATTCCCCTGCGGATGGCAATGAAGGCGCGGATCAAGATCACCTTGAAGAACGGCGTGCTCGACCCGCAGGGCAAGGCGATCCAGAACGCCATCGCCAGCCTCGGCTTCACCGGCGTCGATGACGTGCGGCAGGGCAAGTACATCGAGGTGGATCTGGCCGAGACCAACGAGGGCAAGGCGCGCGAGCTGCTGGAGCGGATCTGCAAGGAGCTGCTCGCCAACACCGTGATCGAGAACTACGCCTACGAGCTGGTGCAGTGAGTGCCGATGAAGCCTGTAACGAGTGATCTGTCGCGCCGTGCGCCCGACGTCTTGAGTGCGTGCTGGCCGGCGGGGCTCGTCGTCGCCGCCACGCTGAGCGCGCTCCCCGCCTTCGCCCAAACCAGCCCGGCCGCGACCCAGGCCTTCGAGAACGCGAAGTTCCACTACAACGTCTCGCTCCCGGTCGGTTGCAGGCACGACGAGGGACCGGGCACGCTCGAGGCGGTCTGCTCGCCCGAGTTCGACGCGGAGAAGAGCGCCACGGCCAGCGCCGCCGCCTCCATGGTCCTCGAGGTCAGCACCGAGGTCGTCGCCGACGACGCCGGCAAGCCGCCCGCCGACCTCGCCCAGCGCTACGGCGAATCCCAATTCAAGGAGGAGCTGCCCGAAGCCGTGTGCGGTGAATCCGACAAGGCCCGCGTCAAGATTTCCAACGCCAGGCAGGTTCTCGAAGAGGCGCGAGTCGTGTACACGGCCGATGTCGTTTGCCCCGAGATCAAGTTCTTGGGGCTGGGCGAACGGCAGGCTATTGTGCAGGTCCTCATCACGCCCGGCCTGCGCTATCGGCTGATGGCGCGCGCCTTGAAGGAGGACTTCGAGCAGAAGAAGCCGGCCATCGATGCCTTCTTGACCAGTTTCCGCGTCATGCCCGCAAAGTAGGACCATGCACGCCTGCGTCGTCGTCTTTCCCGGCTCCAATTGCGACCGCGACATCAAGGTCGCCTTGGAAGCGGTGACCCGCAAGCCCGTCGGCATGCTCTGGCACGGCGAGGCTTCGGTCCCGGCCTGCGATCTGATCGTTCTCCCCGGCGGCTTTGCCTACGGCGATTACCTGCGCTGCGGCGCCATGGCGGCGCATTCCCCCATCATGCGCGACGTGGTGGCCAAGGCGAAGGCCGGCGTGCCCGTGCTCGGCATCTGCAACGGCTTCCAGGTGCTGACCGAGGCCGGCCTGCTGCCGGGCGTGCTGATGCGCAACGCCTCGCTCAAGTTCGTCTGCCGCGACGTATGGCTGAAGGTCGAGCAGCCGGACACCCTCTTCACCTGCCGCTACCGCAAGAGCGAGCTGATCCGCATTCCCATCGCCCACGGCGACGGCAACTACTTCGCCGACAAAGGCACGCTCGATGCGCTCGAGGCCGAGGGCCGCGTCGTCTTCCGCTACGTCGACCGCAAGGGCCTGGCCACGCCGGAGGCGAACCCCAACGGGGCGCAACGCAACATCGCCGGCATCTGCGATGCCCGCCGCCGCATCCTCGGCATGATGCCCCACCCCGAGCGCCTGTTCGAGCCCCTGCTCGGCGGCACCGACGGCCGCCGCCTCTTCGAGAGCCTCCTTGCGACGTTGCATTAGCTCGCGGGATCTTCTCTTCGCTTTCATCCAGCTCGCCCCCGTGCGAATCTTGCTCTACTCGCTTGCCCTCCCGAGCCGATCAGAACGACGACCCATGCCGTTCATCCCCTCCCCCTCCGTGCTGGCCGCCTATTCGCTGGCCTGCTTCGTGCTCTTCATCACGCCGGGCCCGGACATGAGCCTGTATCTCGCCAAGACGCTGGCGGGCGGACGCCGCGCCGGCATCGCCGCCGTCACGGGCTCCGCGCTGGGCCTCGTCGTGCACTCACTGCTGGCGGCGTTCGGCCTCTCGGCGCTGATTGCCGCGTCGCCGTCCATGTTCCTCGCGCTCAAAATCGTCGGCGCGGCCTACCTGCTCTGGCTTGCCATCGACGCGGTGCGCCACGGCTCCTCGCTCAATGTCGCCGCTGACGGCGCGACCGCCATGCCGCTCTGGCGCACTCTGGCGCTCGGGGTCGGCATCAACCTCACCAACCCCAAGGTCATGCTGTTCTTCGTCACCTTCCTGCCTCAGTTCGTCGATGCTGCCGATCCCCACGCCGGTGCCAAGCTGCTGTTCCTCGGCATCTATTTCGTCGTCTTCAGCTATCCGCTGGCCGTGCTGCTGATCCTCGGCGCCGAGCGGCTCGTCCACGCCATCCGGCTGCGGCCGCGCCTGCTGCGCGCCGTCGATTGGCTGTTTGCCGGCATCTTCAGCGCCTTTGCCGTCCGCATCATCGCCACCCAGGCGCGCTAGGGTGTCATCCTCGGGCTCGTCCCGAGGATCCAGCGATCAACAAACGCCGGAGCGCGCCGTACTCTGGATCCCG
>DATEVP010000166.1:0-2815 GCA_035258465.1 Hyphomicrobiaceae bacterium | reverse complement strand
GTGGTCGGGGTGGCGACCCTGGCCCTCGGCCTCGCCATCGTTGCGCGCATTCACGAAGCCTACGGTACCATCGAGGAGGACGAGATTTTCGCTCGGGAAGCGCAGGAATGAAGGGCTTCGATGTCGTCCAGCAGCTTCCCGCACTTCAGGTTGTCGTCCCCCTGCTCGGCGCCGTGTTGACGGCGTTCCTGTGGCGCGGGATCGTGGCCTGGGTTTTCGCTGCGGTTGTCACCTGGCTGACGCCCGTCATCGCCGGCACGCTGCTTTGGCAGGTGCTGCAGAGCGGCCCCATCTCCTACCATCTCGGCGGCTGGCCGCCGCCCTGGGGCATCGAGTATCGCGTCGATATACTGAGCGCGTTCGTGCTGTTGCTCGTTTCCGCGGTCAGCGCCGTCATGATGCCGTTCGCGCGCCGCAGCGTGGCCTTCGAGGTCGAGGGCGACAAGCAGGCCTGGTTTTACTCCATGTACCTGCTTTGCCTTACGGGACTGCTAGGCATCACGATCACCGGCGACGCCTTCAACGCCTTCGTATTCCTGGAGATCTCTTCGCTTTCGACCTACGTGCTGATCGCCATGGGCAGGGACCGGCGCGCGCTGCTCGCCTCCTACCAGTACCTGATCATGGGCACCATCGGCGCGACGTTCTACGTGATCGGTGTCGGCCTGCTCTATCTCGTCACGGGCAGCCTCAATATGGTCGATATCGCGAGCCGCCTCGGGCCGGCTTCTGTCGACCAGTCCCGGCCGATCGTTGTGGCACTGGCCTTTCTCACGGTCGGCATCAGCCTGAAGCTGGCGCTCTTTCCACTGCACGTCTGGCTGCCCAATGCCTACGCCTACGCGCCCTCGTTCGCCACAGCCTTCCTGGCGGCCACGGCAACCAAAGTTGCAGTCTATCTCTTCCTGCGCATTTTCTTCTCCATCTTCGGCGTCGCCGTCAGCTTGGAGGCTCTCCGCGTTTGTGACGTGTTGCTCGCGCTTTCGGTGGCCGCGATGTTCGTGGCCTCCGTCCTGGCGGTGTACGAGCAGAACCTGAAGCGCATGCTGGCGTATTCGTCAGTCGCGCAGATCGGTTACATCACCTTCGGCATCAGCCTTGCGAATACGAACGGGCTCACGGGCGGCATTGTGCATCTCTTCAATCATGCCGTGATGAAGGGCGCGCTGTTCCTCGCGCTCGGCGCCGTGTTGTATCGCGTCGGTACCGTGAAGCTTGCCGACCTTGGCGGCATCGGGCGCAAAATGCCGCTGACCTTCGCCGCGATCGTGATCGCCGGGCTCGGCATCATCGGCACGCCTGGCACGGCCGGGTTCATCTCGAAATGGTACTTGGCGGTCGGCGCGCTCGACAAAGGACGCTGGGCGCTGGTGTTCCTGATCGTCGCCAGTTCGTTGATTGCGCTCATCTACATTGGCCGCGTGGTCGAGGTCGCCTACTTCCGCGCAACCTCGGAGGCCGCCGAGAAGGCGTCAGACCCACCGCTCAACATGCTTCTGCCGGTCCTGGCGCTCGCAGCGGCGACGGTCTACTTCGGTATCTTCACCGAGCTGCCGGCCGGTGTCGCCAGCAAGGCCGCGCAAGCACTCGTCGGGGGGCTCAAATGATGCTCTCCCACCCCCCCGAGGCCCTCGTCCTCGCTGCCGTTTTGATTCCGTTCATCGGCGCGCTGCTCCTTCCGATCTTCCACCAATTGCCGAACCTGCGCGAGGCGGTCACGCTTGCGACGGCCGGCGCGCTCTTCCTGACGGTGCTCGGCCTGCTCGGTCCGGTGCTTGCCGGCGCCCGTCCCGAGGCGCTGAACATCGTGGTGGTGCCGGGGCTCGCGCTGGCCTTCAAGCTCGAGCCGCTCGGAATGCTCTTTGCGCTGGTCGCGTCCGTACTCTGGATCGTGAACTCGATCTATTCCATCGGCTACATGCGGGGCAACGACGAGCCCCGCCAGACTTCCTACTATGTGTGCTTCGCCGTGGCGCTGGGCTGCACTATCGGCATCGCCTTCGCCAAGAACCTGTTCACGCTGTTCCTGTTCTACGAGGGGTTGACGCTCTCGACCTATCCGCTCGTCACTCACAAGGCCACGCCCGAAGCGATCCGCGGGGGCCGCATCTATCTTCTGCTTCTCCTCGGCACCTCGCTGGTGCTGTTGCTGCCGGCTATCGTCATCACCTGGGCGCTGGCCGGCACGATCGATTTCACGCCAGGCGGCATCCTCAAGGGCAAAGCGAGCGGCGCAGTAATCGGCCTGCTACTAGCCCTCTACGCTTTCGGTATCGGCAAGGCCGCGCTGATGCCGCTGCACTTCTGGTTGCCGGCGGCCATGGTGGCACCAACACCGGTCAGCGCGCTGCTCCACGCCGTGGCGGTCGTAAAGGCCGGCGTGTTCACCATCGTCAAGGTCGTCGTCTACGTGTTCGGTACCGGTGTACTCACCGCCAACGGAGCCGCGGATTGGCTCGTCTACTTTGCTTCGGCAAGCCTGCTGATCGCATCCCTCGTGGCTCTGACGCGCGACAATCTAAAGGCCCGTCTCGCCTATTCGACGGTCAGCCAACTCGCCTATGTAGTGCTCGGTGCTTCCCTTGCCAACGCCACCAGCATCATCGGCAGCGGCCTGCACATTGCCACGCACGCTGCCGGAAAGATCACGCTGTTCTTCTGCGCCGGCGCCATCTACACGGCGCTGCACAAGACCGAGGTCAGCGACATGACCGGCATCGGGCGAAAGATGCCGATCACGATGACCGCCTTTCTGATCGGCTCGCTCAGCATAATCGGCCTGCCGCCATTCGGCGGGACATGGAGCAAGTGGACG
>DATEVP010000165.1:0-14283 GCA_035258465.1 Hyphomicrobiaceae bacterium | reverse complement strand
GCTTCCATCAAATCGAGGGCCTTGCGCATGGTGCCGGCGCTGACGCCGAACTCGCGGGCCAGATCGCTCTCGTTGGGGATGACGGCGCCCGGCTTCCAGGCGCCGGCCGAAATACGCTCCGCCAGCGCATCGCGCAATTGCGCGTACAGCGGCTTTTTCGAAAACCGATCCGCGCCAACAGCTGCATTGCTAGACATTTCTTGCCTCATCCCCGCTGACAGTCGAGTGGGCGAATGCCCTCGCTCGACGTCCCATCCCTGAGATATCTTCCAGAGTAGGAGCTTCAGGCACCGTCCTAAATCATACAAATGCAAATCGGGGAGGAAAGGACCGACCTAGGTATCGACGATGCTATGCTTTGGTTTAGATACGGCCCTGATCAGCCTCGCGGGCGGCCCGCAATTTGTCGGCCATTCTGACGAGGTCGGCCAGCGACCGAAATTTCATCTTCCGCATCACCCGGCCGCGGTGGGCCTTCACCGTGATCTCGCTGACGCCGAGCTGGGCCGCAATCTTCTTGTTGGGCGCACCGTCTGCCACCAGCGCCATCACCTCGCGCTCGCGCGAGGTCAAGGACTCGTAGCGCCGCCCCAGGGTCGAGATCGCGTTATCGTGCTCGCGCCGCGCGCGGTCGCCTTCCAACGCCGACTGAATGGCATCGAGCAACTCCTGATCGCGAAATGGCTTGGTCAGGAATTCCACCGCTCCCCCTTTCATCGCTCGAACCGACATCCTGACGTCGCCATGGCCGGTGATGAAGATCAGCGGCAGCCGCACCTTTGCCTTTGCCAGGTCCTCCTGGAAGTCGAGCCCGCTCCTGCCCGGCAATCTGACGTCAACCACCAGACAGCAGGGGCCTTCCGGAAGCTTTCGGCCGAAGAACTCCTGCGCCGATGCGAGCGCCTCGACCTGCAGGCCGACTGACTGCAGGAGGTTTTGCAGCGCCTTGCGGACGCCGGGATCATCGTCGATTACGATGACGGTTGGCGACGCTTCGCTCGTAGCCATCTCTTACCTGCCGCCGGTAGCGTGAATCGGAATACGGCGCCGCGCGGGGAATTGGGCGACGCCCACAAACGCCCGCCGTGCGCCTCGACGATCGAGAGGCAGATCGGCAAACCCATCCCCATGCCTTTGGCTTTCGTCGTGAAGAAGGGGTCGAAGAGCCGGCCCGCCGATTCGGAATCGAGGCCGGGGCCCGTATCGCTGACGGCGATCAGGACACTCCCGGCTCTATTCATCCTGCTCGTGATCAGCAGGTTTCTCGGCCGCTTCTTGTTGGCGCTCATCGCCTCGATCGCATTCAGGATCAGATTGAGCATGACCTGCTGCAATTGAACCCGGTCCCCTCGGACGGGTGAAAGCTTGGATGACAGCTTCGTTTGCACCGAGATCTGGCGGCCGTCTTGGTCTCTGCGCGTCAGCGCCAGCACCTCTCGGATGACGTCGTTGATATCGAGGGACACAAATCTCGGCCGGGCCCTCGTCAACAGGGAACGCACGCGTTTGATCACCGCGGCGGCGCGATTGGCGTCCGTCAGCGCGCACTTCACGGTATTGTGCGCTCCTTTGAAATTCGGAGGCTGCTTCCTGAGCCAGCGCAGCGCCGCCTCGCTGTTGGCAACGGCGGCGGTGAGCGGTTGGTTGATCTCGTGGGCGACCGACGCCGCGAACGTCCCCAGGGTTGTCAGCCGCGCAACGCGCGCGATTTCATCCTGCGCGGCCCGTAGCTGCTCCTCGGCGCGCCTGCGCTCGGCGATTTGCGCTCTCAGCGCCTCGTTGGCGACTTCGAGCCGTCTTGTTCGTTCAATGACACGTTGCTCGAGGTCCTGATTCTGCCTTTGCAACTCTTGCTTCGCTTGTTTCAGATCCGGGGTCTGAACGATCTCCCACTCGCCTTTCCGCCTGGCGACTGTGTACTGATGGAGCCTCGCGATCTCGAGAACGTCCGTCGCCCGGCCCTTGGAGAGCGGGTAGGCGCACAGCGCGATCATGCGGTGCTTTGCAAGAGCGGCGTGAAATTTTCTTTCGTAATCGCAAATGCTTTGCCAATGCTCTCTCTCAACCCAGGCCGTATCTCCACAAATCCTGAGCCCTTCGCAGCCCTTGTCCAGTGCGGTGCGCAGCTTCGCCTGCCAACCGCGAATGATCCTCCTTGCATCGATGCGGCCACCCTTCAAGTACCCTTCGTGGCTCGAGAGGATCTCGATGTTCCGGGCTGCGAGATGCCGATCGAAATCCGGAACTCTTCGGCGCAGCGCGCTCCTGGCTTGCTTCTTCGTCAGCGGATCGGAGATGACCCACAGGCAAGCTTCGTTGTTGGCCAACCCCGCCCTGAAATACTGAGCAACCGTGTCGAGCAGGTCCGATCTTGTCTCGTAGAAAATGGAGAAGTGACCGCCCCAGGGAACGTCCCCGATGACAGTGATGCCGGAATCTCTCAATGCCGTCGGCATCGCGGCCTTTCCATCACGCAATCGGCGGACTCACGAATTCCAATGGAGGCAAATGGTTGCAACAGCTGTTCGATGCTAGCGCGACTTTGCGATCTCTAGAAGCAACTCTGCGTTATCGGATATCGGAATTCGCGACGGGCAAACCTGTAGATGACCCGAAGGGTCTTCTACAGGATTGGATATGGTCGCCAGGCCGCCGAGTTGGGGGATCGAGTTCCAAGCTAAGCCCACTGACGTTCAGCGGGCTGGTCTTTGTGCATGGCTGCCGAAAATTCGGCAACAAAGTGCAGGACGGAACCGCGTTCAACCTGCGCCACTATCTCGTCCGAAATGACGAAGCGGGATCAATCGGCACCGCGGGCCCTTGCGGATGTCGGCGCCCGGCATCGAGCCAGGAAAGGTCACGCCCCGGTCATCGACGTCTCGCCGACGCCGTCGAGCGCGAAGTCGAGGCGCTCGCCGGCGGCGATATCGACCGTGGTGATGACGCTGCCCGTGATGACGACCATGCCGGCTTGCATCGGCTGGCCGCACTCCGCCGCAAGATTGGCAAGCCACGCCAGCGCGCCCATCGGATCATCGGTCTTGCCGCTGGCCTCCTCCTTGCCGTTGCGTTTCAGGCGGCCAGGGATGCCGTCGAGATCGAAGGACGCCGACAGCGGTTTGGCCGGCCCGATGACGATGCCGCCGTTCCAGGCGTTGTCGGCGATCAGGGAGAGGGCCTTGCTGGATTTGTAGTCGGCGTGCCGGTCCTCGATCAGCTCGAACGCCGCCATGACCTCCGATACGGCCGCGCGCGCATCTTCGCGCGTGTAAGCCTTCTCCCGTTTGCCCAGATCGCGGCCCAGCCGCACCGCCAGCTCGCATTCGACCCGCACATTGACGTAGTCGGCCTTGACGATCGTGGCCGGCGACTTGTGGATGCGCGAGGCGAAGATTGCGCCCATGCACGGGTGGTCGATGCCCATCAGCTGCTGCATGACCTTGGTCGTGGTGGCGATCTTGCGGCCGGCAATCGGCCCCAGCCGCGGCTCCCACAGGGCGCACAGCGCCTCCTGCACCGCATAGGCCTCCGGCACCGTCTTGGGCGCAATCGCCTCGGGCAGGTTCTGGTAGCGCGCCCGCGTGCGATGGGCTTCGTCGAGATAACGCGCGGCGTCGGCGGCGGAAAACATGGTGCGACTCTCGTGGTTGGCCGGTGGGAAGGTCCGCAAGGCTTTCGCAGGGCGTCTCCTGGGTTATGATCGAGGTTAACATCGCCGGCACAATCGCCGCCAGCCCACCCGGAGGAACCATGTTCGAGACCACGATTGCCGGCAGCCTGCCCAAGCCCGCCTGGCTGGCGGAGCCCAACAAGCTTTGGGCGCCCTGGCGGCTGGAAGGCGCGGCCCTCGATGATGCCAAGCGCGATGCGACGCTGCTCGCCCTCAAGCAGCAGGAGGACGCCGGCATCGACATCGTCGGCGACGGCGAGCAGGCACGTCAGCATTTCGTGCACGGCTTCCTCGAGCACGTCGAAGGCATCGACTTTGCCCATAAGGTCGAGATGGGCATCCGCGCCGACCGCTATAAGGCGATGGTGCCGCAGGTCGTCGGCCCCGTGCGCCTCGAGGGGCGCGTTCATGCGATGGAAGCGCAGATCGCGCGTGCCCACACCAAGCGACGGCTCAAGTTCACCCTGCCCGGCCCGATGACCATCGCCGATACCATCGCCGACCGTCACTACGGCGACAAGGCCAAGATGGCCATGGCGTTTGCCGACCTTCTCAACGCCGAGGCGCGCGCGCTCGAGAAGGATGGCGTCGACGTCGTCCAGTTCGACGAGCCGGCCTTCAACGTGTTCATGGACGAGGTGACGGATTGGGGCATCGAGGCGCTGGAGCGGGCCGCCAAGGATCTGAAATGCACCACGGCGGTGCACATCTGCTACGGCTACGGCATCAAGGCCAATATCGACTGGAAGGCGACGCTCGGCGGTGAGTGGCGGCAATACGAGAAGATCTTTCCAGCCCTTGCCAAGAGCAGGATCGGTCAGGTCTCCGTCGAATGCCGCAATTCCAAGGTGCCGATGAGCCTGCTCTCCCTGCTCCAGGGCAAGGACATTTTGGTGGGAGCCATCGACGTGGCGAGCGACACGGTCGAGACGCCGGAGGAGGTGGCCGCGCTCGCCGAGCAGGCGACCAAGCATGTGCCGAAGGAGCGCATCCAGCTCTGTACCAATTGCGGCATGGCGCCGATGCGCCGCGACATCGCCTACGCCAAGCTGGCGGCCCTGGCCAAAGGGGCGGCCCTGGCGCGGGCTCGATTAGCCTGAATTATCAGTAGCGTTGGGCCATTTTCGCTGGCCGCCGGAACCGGCCGCCGCACTCCGCCGTCATTTGCACGGACCACGCATATTTGCCCGGACCGCGCACAATTGTCAGCCCGCCGTTAACGAACGTTTTGGAGGCCTATGCGTCAATGGCTGCGTGGGGAGCCGTGCACGAGGTATTGCCGCCATGCGACGATTGCTTACCGCCTCTCTCGCCTTCCTCGCCTTCCACGCCCTCTTCATCGGTGCAGCCATCGCCGTGGCGGCCCTCCACTAAAGACCGGCACGGCGCAAGCACGCTCCGACCAAGGCGGGTCTCGGCTAGCGCCGGGCAACCTCGTCGAAGACTTGCGCGAATTCCACGGCGCCGGGCTTCTTGATGTTGACCTCCATGCGCGCCTCCAGTGCCGCGAGCAATTCGGCGGCCGTCTTCTCGCGCACGATGGTGTTGCGGTAGTAGCCGCCCTCGCTGAAGAAGTTGGACGTCGGCATGGTGCGTCCGATCGGCGTCATCATCTCGAGCCCGGTGCGGGGGCCGGCTAGGTTCATGAGCTCGATCTGCGAGCCGCTCAAGGGATTGCGGCCGGCCTTCTCGGCGTCCTCCTTGAGGCCCTTGAGCTTCAAGACCTGCAGCCAGGGCCCGATGTCCGCATCGAGGTTCAGCGCATGGATGCCGAGCCCGGCCGGCGTGCCGCCGAACCTCACGTGCGCGCCCCATTCGTTGGGCACCGAGCGCGCCGACCGCAGCATGCGGCGCACAATCGCCGCCTTCTTCCGCAGCGCTTCCGCGCGCTCGGGCGGCGTGCCCGGTACCGCAGCCATCTGCAGCAGCCGCTTGGCGAACAGCTCGCCGTGCCTGACGAGCTCGCTCGTCGAGTTGGCGTGCAGGAGCTGCGCGTAGCCGAGCGCCGAGGAGATCGGCCTTCCCTGCTTGGTCAGCGGATTGATGCCCGACTGCATGTCGTAGGTGCCTTGCCCGCCGGTCTCGAGCGCGTAGATGCGCACCACCTGGTCCTTGGTCAGGCCGACGGCAAGCGCTTCCTGCGCGTACCGGCGCTTGAACTCGCGCTCGGTCGTGGGCGTGGGAACGAAGCCGAATTGCGCCTTCGCGCTCTCACGGAAGTTCGCCAGATTCGGCAACGGGGGCTGCGGCACCGGCGGCTTCACCTCGGTGACGATCTTGGCGATCTCCGCCGGGAGCTCTGGCCCGGTGTATTTCGGCGGCTGCTGGGGGACATAGTCCTCGGCGGTATAGCCCTGTCCCATGATGTGCTTGGCCCGGCGCAGCTCGCGTTTGGCGTCGACGCTGCGCCAGTAGGCGCGATGCTGCCGGTCGAATTGGCTCCGCGCCGCACGGTAGGTGTCGTAGATCTTGCGCTGTGCCGGCGTGAGTTTCGCTGCAAGGTCAGCGCTGACCTCCTCCCCGGCTGCGATGCCCTGGGCGGATGCCGTGCAGGCAATTGCACCCACCAACGTAAGGGCAATGTGCCAGCTTCGGACTTTGCGGCTCGGCATGGATCGAATGCCCGGTCTCAAGCGCAAGATGGGATGTTCACGGCGGGCTCCGATCCCAGGAAGTGCGCGCGCAGCACCTCGCGCGCCGCTTGCCCCGCTCTCAGATCGAACGCATTGACGAGCGCGACCCGGAAGCCGCCCGGCGGCATGGAATGGTGTTCGGGCGGGCGGTCCTCGTGGAACGTGATCTGCACGCTCGATACCCCGGGCATGCTTGCGACCTCACGCACAAGCGCCGGCGGGGGATGGCGATAGCGCCGACTGTTCGACCCGCACAGCACCAGACTGAAGCCGTCGCGACGCTCGCTGTCGCGGAAGCGCCAGAACCGATCTCGATAGAGGCCGACGAAGGCGTCGATCCACCCCTGCCCGTAAAGGTCGGGCCACTGATCCGACAGCCGCAAGTGCGCCTCGATGATGACACCTCCGATGGTCTCGAGGTTGAGCATGCCCGTGTAGCCCTCGAGGTTCTTTCTTATCCACGCCCCGCACGCTGCCTCGAGGCCGGCGTTCCGCGCCGCATGCACGGTCCAATAGTCGAACATCCCCTCTCCCACGGCGACCCCGGTCACGTGCCGCCACCATGTCGGCTCGCCATCCACGACGGCGACGTCGGTGGAGATATGCTCTCCCTCGAGCAGCGTCATCCAAAAATGTCCAGGCGTGTGATGCCGCTCATAGTCCTCGGGCGAATGCAGGATGCGGCTGCCGGCCCCCAGCCCGCGGAAGTTCATGATCGGCTTGGAAAATACGGGGAAATGCGGAGGCTGCGTGCCATGCGGTCCGGCGCGCAGCCCCTGGCTGAGCGCAACTTGAAGCTTGTCGAAAACCCAGCGGTGCTCGGGGTTCCACTCCCAGGCTTCGGGGTCGTCGGTCGGAATGAACAGGTCCGCCGGGCATTCCGCCTTTTCGAAAAACTGGTGCCGCCAGGGCGCTGGCTCGATGATCGGCACTTGCAACCGTCCGCCGCCGTCAAGAAGGCCGATGCGCTATGCAGGCCCCGCGCGCTAGACTAGCCGCGTCTGTCTGCCCGCCATAGTGCGATGGAGAGTTTGCCACATGGCCCAAGCGTCCGCCCAAGCACCCATCAAGGCCTACTGGCAGCCCGGCTGCACGAGCTGCCTCCGGATGAAGGAGTTCCTGACGAAGCACGGCGTTCCCTTCGTCTCCGTCAACGTGCTGGAAGACCGCGGGGCTTTCGCGGAGCTGGCCGAGCTCGGCATCCGGACAGTGCCGATCGTGCGGCGCGGCAAGGACTGGGCCAACGGCCAGGTGCTCAGGGACGTGGCGCGCGTCGCCGGCATCGAGTGGGGCGGCGCGCAGGTGTTGCCGGTGCCGACGCTGGTTGCCAAGCTCACCGCCATCCAAGGCGCGGCCCAGCGCTTCTTCGCCCAGCTGCCCGAGCCGGCGCTCGGCACCATGCTCCCGAACCGCCCGCGCAGCTACGCTCAGCTCGCCTATCACATCTTCAACATCGCCGATGCCTTCCTCGAGCACGAGGTCCAGGGCCTGCCGCTGAAGGAGGGCGCCTATAGCCGCGTCCCGCCGCCGGAGATGAAGACGCAAGCGCAGATACTTGGCTATGGCCAAGACGTGTCGGCGCGCCTCGCCCGATGGTGGAAGGACGCCGGGCCAGGCACCGACTTCAATCGCAAGGCCAGCGTCTACTACGGCGACGTCACCTTGCATGAGTATCTGGAGCGCACGACGTGGCATTCGGGCCAGCACGTACGCCAGCTGATGATGGTGCTGGGCCTGCTCGGGATCGAGCCCGACCGCCCGATCGGCAAGGACACCTTCGATGGCCTGCCGATGCCCGACAAGGTCTGGGACGACGAGAAGCCGGTAGCGTGAGGCGGCGGCCCCCCGGCACTCAGAACTGCAGGTCGCGCGGCTGGAACTCCTTCTTTGGCTTGCCGCCGAGAATGTGCCTTAGCACCGAATTCATTGTCGCTGGATCGTTGTCGAACCCGCCGTGGGTGTCGCTCTCCGACCTGAGACCCGCGGCATTCGCCGGGCCAGCGACCGTGATGCTGCCCTTTAGCAGGGCGGCCACCTTGGCGTTCGGCGGAGGGTTCCCATCGACCGCCTCGACGAATCTCTGCATTCCAAGGAGGGGTACCTCCCGGCGCCCTTCGAAAGCGTTGCTGACCAGATAGAGAAGCGATTTCCCGTACGGACCGACCGAGTCGTCCCGCTCGGCTTCGTCGCTGAGAATGTAGAGATGGGGGAGAGGGCAGGACTTGCCGGTGATCGCGGACAGCATGCGCTCCTCGAGCAGTTCGACCGTCATCGCCGGCGCCATGAACTGAACCGTCTTGAGGACCACGCCCGTGTTGAGAAGATGGGGCATGGCGTACGCACAGTAGATCGAGCCGGCACTGTGCCCAACGACGTGGAGCTCCCACTTCTTCTTCTCGTCCTGAGACACACCGGCGAACGCTGCTTCGACGCTTTTTGCCATGATCTGCATGGCTCCAAGCTTATCGGGATGCTCGGAGGACAGATGCGCGTTCTCCTTCATCTCGTCCCAGACGAGGGAGCCGGGGCCGGCGGCGGTAAGCTCGAACGTGCGGTCTTTGGCTTCGATCAGCCCATCGCGGGTCTTGCGCAGCCAGTCGGCGATGCCGCCGGCACGCTCCTCCACATCGGTGAACAGGTCGCCGATCATCTGCCGGAGGGCGTCGGAGAAGCCCGATTCCCACATGATGTGGATTGGATAGATCTCGTTCGCCAGCATGACGTCGCGAAAGGCCAGGATGCGGCGCGCCACCTCTTCCTCCTTATTGAGGCCACCATGCAGATAGAGCGCGATGCGCTTGCGCGACCACGTCTTGGTGCGCTCGGGGATGGTCTCTTTGAACAGGCGATCGACGTCGGCCGGCGTCGTGAAGTATTTGCCGCTGTCCGACAGCTCGCCATTGTTGCCGACATCGACGACGAAGGGGCGGATATCCGCCAGCGGTACGACCGGCGTCGCGCGGTAGAGGCCGGCGGTGCTATCGGCGAGATTGCGGCTCTCCCAGAGATTGGACACGACCGGCACACCGAGCTGCGCGGCCCAGACGTCGGTCGCGTGCATCATGAAATCCTCGTAGGGCAGCAAGGCAAAGCCGCGATGCCCCCACTTCTCGCCCCAGGAATTCTGGACCACGAATCCCTCTGCGGTATAGCCGGCAATGGCGATCGCGTGGCCGTCAGTAGCGCGCCCGGACCTTTGGATGATCGGCAGCTCGACCTGGCGAACGGCCTTCTCGACGATGTAACTGATCGCCTGGCACGCGCCGCCGGGATCGTCCCAGCCCTTGTGCACCATGAGTGTGCAGTAAAGGATGCCCACCTCAGCCAGGGCCGCATGCATGTCGCGCACGTCCCGGTGCGAGACGCGATAGTAGGCGCCTCCGATCTGGTTCTTGGCATCGTTGGCGACGGCGTCCGTCAGATGGTCGTAGCCGCGTAGTGTGTCGGGCCACAGCGCATGGTTGCACGCGCCGTGCCGCACCCAGCCCTTCATTGCACCGCGCGCGGACGAGCCCTCGTAGCGCTCGCCCGGCCACTCGTCGTAGCGCCGCGCCATCTCGTAGAGCATGCGCGGGCTCACGAAGTTCGCGTTGTAGCGCTGGTGCAAGAGGAAATTTGCCACCGCCGCCAGGGCGAAACCCGTGCAGGCACCCTCTTGTCCCTGGTCCAAAACCTTCGGCACGCGATCGATGTTGACGAGCACGTCGGGCAGCGGGGCAAGGGCAGGCTGATAGAACCAGTCGCGGACGTCGATGCGGTCAGGCAGCGCGTCGAGGCGCCGCCCGGCAATCGCCGGCGCTGCCTTGGCTGCGGTCTGTGGTTTGTCGGCGGCTGATTTCTGGCGCTTGGTGCGTGAATCGCGGCGGGCTTTCGGCAATGATTTCGCGGCGGACTTCGCCATAATGACCTCCAATATCGTACGATGAATATGCTCCTCTTTTACAAGCAGGATGTGCAGTCCGGCAACCGATACTTGCCGGGATGGATAGACGACGATGTCATGCGCGGCTAGAAGCCGTAGAGCCGAGCGGGGTTATCGACCAGCACGCGCCTGCGCGCGGCCTCGTCGGGCACCCAATCCGCCAGCAGGTCGAGGAGGTCGCCGACGTTCATCATATGCTTCCAGTGCGCCACGTGCGGCCAGTCCGAGCCCCACACGCACCGGTCGGGGGCGGCGACGATCAGCGCCCGCGCGAACGGGATCGTGTCGCGGTAGGGCGGACCCTCGGCGGTCAGGCGATAGGCCCCCGACAGCTTCACCCACGCACCATCGCGCACCAGAGCAACGAGCGATTGAAACTCGGCGTCCGTGGCGGCAAGCGAGGGCGGATAATGCCCCATGTGGTCCACGACCACGGGCACAGGCAGCCGCGTCAGGCGCGAGCCCAGCGCCTGCAACGACCCTGTGTCGGTGAGAAACTGCAGATGCCAGCCGAGCTCCCGGCACAGCGCGCCGTAATCCTCCAGCCGCTCGAGGCCGACGCCGCCGCCATAGAGATTGTTGAGCCGCAAGCCGACGACGCCGCTGTCGGCGAGCCCGCGATAGTCCCGGTCGGGCAGCCCCAGCGGCACCACGGCTATTCCCTTGAGCCGGCGCGGATTGGCGCGCAGCGTCTCCACCATCAGGCGGTTGTCGGTGCCGTGCACGCTGACCTGCACGAGAACGCCGTGCGTCATGCCGGTGGCATCGAGCATGGCAAGGTAGGCGGAGGCCGGCGCGGCCGGCGCCGTGTAGCGCCTGTTCTCGACCAGGGGATACGCGGGCGGCAGGCCGATCACGTGCGCGTGCGTGTCGACGGCGCCGGCCGGGACCTTGAAGCGGGTGGGCCCGCGCGGACGCGGATCGGGCCCAGGGCAAGCGGCGGCCGGACCACGGTCCTCGGGCGCGGAAGACATGAGCACCGATCCTTGCCTACGTCGTCGGGCCCACGCTCAGACCTTGAGCTTCGGGTCGAGCCAGTCGCGCAGCGCGTCCCCGAACAGGTTGAAGCCGAACACGGCAAGCGAGATGGCGATGCCCGGAAAGATGGCCACCCACGGCGCACTCTCCGCGTAGTCCTGCGCACCGCCCCTCAGCATCAAGCCCCACGCCGGCACCGGCTCCTGCACGCCGAGCCCCAGGAACGACAGCGATGCCTCGAGCAGGATGGCCTGTCCGACCGCGGCGGTCATGACGACGAGATAGGGCGCAAATACGTTCGGAACCATGTGGCGCATGACGATGCGGGCATGACCGAAGCCGCAGGCGCGGGCCGCATCGATGTAGGGCGTCTCGCGCACCGCCAGCGCGCTCGAACGCACCACCCGCGCGCAGCGCGGGATGAATGGGATGGTGATGGCCAGGATCACGTTCTGCGTGCCGGTGCCGAAGATCGACACCATGGCGAGCGCCAGGATGATCAATGGAAACGCCATCAGCACATCCATGATCCCCTGCATGATCAGGTCGAAGCGGCCGCCGAAATGGGCGCTGGCCACGCCCAGGATCAGCCCCAGCGTTCCCCCGACGAAGGCCGAGATGAAGCCCACCGACAGGGCGGTGCGCGCGCCGTAGACGATGCGCGTGTAGAGATCGCGCCCGAACTGGTCCGTACCCAGCCAATATTCCCGGCTCGGGGCCTCGAGCATGGCGCCGAAGTTGTTGCGCGTGGGGTCGTAGACCGTCACGGCATCGGCCAGCACCGCCATGGCAATCATCACGATCACCACGAAGCCGCCTGCGGCGCCGAGCGGGTTCTCGGCGCAGAACTGCCACAACTGGGCCAATCTGGAAGGCCGCGATGGGGCTTGATCGGCGGGGCGTGAGATGGTCGCCATGGATAGCGCTCGTCAGCGGTTGTAGCGGATGCGTGGGTCGAGCCAGCCGTAGAGGATGTCGATGAACAGATTGGTGAGGGCGAAGATCGCCACCACCAGCATCACCAGGGCCTGGGTCATATTGTAGTCCTGGTTCGACACCGACTCGACGAACAGCTTGCCGAGACCGTTGAGGTTGAACACCTGCTCGGTGACGACGAGGCCGCCCATCAGGAAGGCGAACTCGATGCCGAGGATGGTCACGACCGGCAATAACGCGTTGCGCAGCGCGTGCCGGCGCACGATCAGTTTATGGTACACGCCCTTGGCGCGGGCCGTGCGCACGTAGTCCTCACGCAGCACCTCCAGCATGGCCGAGCGGGTCATGCGGGTCGCCACCGCCGAATAGCGGTAGCCCGTAGCCAGTGCCGGCCAGATCAGCATGCTCAAATTGTAGAAGGGATCGACCCAGAGCGGCACGTATCTGATCGGCGGCATCCAGGGTGAGCCGAACAACGCCTTCGATGTGATCAGGATGCCGAGAATGATCAGGATGCCGAGCCAGAACGACGGCATGGCGACGCCGGCGATCGAAAAGCCCCTGACTACGTAGTCGATCCAGGTGTTCTGCTTCACCGCCGAGATGGTACCGAGCGGAATCGCGATGAGGATGGCGGTGATGGTCGCCATGATGGCGACCTGCAGCGAGAGCTGAAAACGAAGACCGATTTCGTCGATGATCGGGCGCCCGGTCCACATCGACTTGCCGAAGTCCAAGGTGAGGAGACCTTTCATGAACTGCAGGAACTGCACCAGCATCGGCTGATCGGTTCCGATCTCCTGACGGCAGTTGGCGAGCACCTGCTGATCCATGCCGCCGCCGCTCGCGAGCCTGAGCACACAAATGTCGCCGGGGATGAGGCGCATCAGCACGAACACCAGGACGGCTGCCCCGAACAGCGTCGGGATCATGAGCAGCACGCGGTTCAAGACGTAGCGAAGCATGAGCTAAAAGAGCCTAAGGTCGGCGGCCCGACTGGCCAGCTCTTGGGGCCGGCCAGCCAGGCCAATTCGCCACCAACAGGGCGCCTACCCTGCCTATTTGTCGAGCCAGACGACGGAGAGGTCCTGGTTGAGGTAGTGGCTGGGCGTAATCTTCCACCCCTTCATGTACGAGCGGTGTGGAATAATACGGTACCACCACAGCGTGATGTGATTGTAGGCCTCGTCGTCGACCACCCGCTTCTCGTAGGCACGCATGATCTTGCGCTGCTCGGCCTCGTCGGCGGTCCTGTTCATGGCGTCGTAGAGCTTGAGCAGCTCTGCGTCCTCGAACTTGCCGTACTGGTCGCCTGCCGTGGGCAGGAACTTCGACGTGTCGGCCAGCGGATTGACGATCGACTGGCAGTTGAAGTCCATGGTCACGTCGAAGTTGCCGGCGTTCAAGGATGCATAGAACGGGCCTGTCGCCTCGACCTTCTGCTCCACCGTGGCGCCCACCTGTTTCCACTGGTCGATCAGCCAGGTGCCGACAATGGTGTAGGGCTGGTCGATGCCCCGGTTTGCCAGCGTGAACTTGAGGTCGCTGACGCCGGCTTCCTTGAGCAGCCGCTTGGCTTCCTCACGCGACTTGTTGATATCCGGCCAATAGCCGGCGAGCTTTTCCAGCTCCTCTTTCTTCGCCGCCAACGGATGGCCGGGGAAGACCACGCCGCCGACCGCCTTGACAATGGCGATCTTCGACAGGTCCTTGGATCCGCCCCACCGGTCCACCGCCAGAGTGAGGGCCCTGCGTACGCGCTTGTCGTCGAAGGGCTTCTTCTTCGAGTTGGGCGTCACGAGCAGCACGCAGTTCCAGTCCATCTCCTGGACGGTGATGTCCTTGCCGAGCGCGGCCACCAGGTCGTCCCGGGCCTTCGGCGGGAACCCGCGGAACTCGATCGCCGCCTGGTCGCCGCGGATGGCCTGCACGCGCAGGGTCTGCGTCTTGGCGAAGATCGCCTCGAAGCCGTCGAGGTAGGGCTTGCCCGCATGGTAGTAGTTGGGATTGCGTTTGCCCTTGACGACGGCGCCGGCCTCACGCGATTCGAACACGAACGGGCCGGAGCCCATCACGTTCTTCTCATACCAATGCTGGTCCTTGTCCAGGACGGCCTTGGAGTAGATGAAGTTGTACGGCGTGGC
>DATEVP010000164.1:0-3494 GCA_035258465.1 Hyphomicrobiaceae bacterium | reverse complement strand
CGGCGTGCGGGCGCTGCGGCGCACGTGCGCCATCATGCGGGCCGTGCACGACATGACCGGCGACCCGCCCCTGCGCCGCCGCCCGGCGGGTTTCGAGGGGCTCGCCCGCATCATCGTCGGCCAGCAGCTCTCGGTCGCCAGCGCCGGCGCCATCTGGGGGCGCACGGTAGAGGCCTGCCGGCCGTTCGAGCCGCACATTCTGCTGGGCCTCGAGGACCAGCAGCTCGCCGGCGTCGGCCTCTCCCGCCCCAAGATCCGCACGCTGCGGGCGGTCGCCGCAGCCTGCGCCGACGGCCTCGACCTCACCGGGCTGCATGGCTCGACGGAGGAGGAAATCCACGCCGCGCTGACGGAGGTGGTCGGCATCGGTCCATGGACCGCCGACGTTTTCATCATGTTCTGCCTCGGCCGGGCGGATGCCTGGGCGCCCGGCGACCTGGCCCTGCAGATTGCGGCGCAGCAGGCGCTGGGCTTGAGGAAGCGCCCGGACCATGACCGGATGCGCAAGATCGCGGAGCGCTGGCGGCCCTGGCGCGGCGTCGCCGCCCGGCTGCTGTGGGCCTACTACGCCGCGCAAAAGGCCAAGCGCAGCGCAATGCCGGTCTGAGCGGCGCGCGCTTCTCCCTTTGGCCGCGAGCCTGCTACACTCGCAGCCACGCCTGCCCAGTCAGGACCAGCCGCGGAGGAAGACGCCCATGCAGCTCAAGGTCTCGCCCATCAGCCGCCAGGAATGCAGCGCCGAGGAATGGCAGGCCCGCATCGATCTCGCCGCCGCGCATCGCTGTGCGGTCATGCACGGCTTCCACGAGGGCATCTTCAACCACCTCACCCTGACCGTGCCGGGCAAGCCCGACCGCTACTACCAGATCCCCTTCGGCATGCACTGGTCGGAGGTCAAGGCCAGCTCGTTCATGGAGGTCGGCATCGACGACGGCCGGGTGAAGCGCGGCGCCGGTGACGTCGAGCGCTCCTGCTTTTGCATCCATGCGCCGATCCACAAGGCGGTGCCGCAGGCCAAGGCCGTGTTCCACACGCACATGCCCTACGCCAGCGCGCTCACCCGGCTGGAGGACCCGCGCATCAAGGAGATCGGCCAGACCGAGGTCCTGCTGATGAACGCCATCGCCTACGACGAGAACTATGCCGGGCCGGCCTACGAGCCGGAGGAAGGCCGGCGGCTGGCCGGCATCATCGGCGACAAGACCATCCTGTTCATGGCCAACCACGGCATCACCACGCTGGGAGACAGCGTGGCGGTGGCCTACGACCGGCTCTACTACATCGAGCGCGCGGCGCAGGTGCAGATCTATGCCATGTGGACGGGACAGCGCCTCAAGCAGCTGCCCGAGCCGGTGGTCGAGATCACCCAGGCCGAGAGGCCCGCCTACGACTACGATCCCTCGCCGTCGGTACGCCACTTCGATGCGCTCAAGCGCATCCTCGACCGCCGCGAGCCCGATTACGCGGAGTGATGGGTCTCCAAAGGGCGCCGATCGCTCCGTATCGCGCCCTTTTTCTTGGCCGCGTCCCGCAACGATCGGCGCGAGGGGGCAGGACGGCCGCTGAGCTCGCACGAATGCAAGAGATTTTAACCAATTTCGGCAAACGGCCCCGGACTACCCTTCGTCTTTAGCCTGCCTTTCATACCTGCTGAGCATGCTCGCATCACGCGGCGGGCATCTTCTGCGGAGCTGGAGACGTTGCGGTTGTGCAGCCGACGCAACGGTCATCGATGAACGTGACCCATAAGAAACCAAATGCCGAGCGGCGTCGGGCACCTCGATCCTGGGTGCGGCGCCGTGGGCAGGTCATCATCGTGAGAGGCCTGAGAGGCACCACCGCAATTGACTGCCAGGTTCTCAACACGTCGAAGGGCGGCGCGCTGATAAAGGTCGAGCGAGCCGCAGATCTTCCCGACGATTTCTACCTGGTCATTGACGGTCAACTGGAGCGCAAGATCACTTGCTCGGTCGCCAGGCGAGGCCGGACGCTCTTGGGCGTGCGTTTCGTCCCACAAACGAATTACGATGTCCGTGTCATACGGAGTTCTGCGTCCTAATAGGATTGCAACAAACTCGACTTGCGACGGATGATTTTGGGTTGCGCTCGAGCGCAACGAGTTTTTCTTTGCCGCCTCACGCCACGATCGGCACCAGGCGGCAGAGCCGGCCGCGGATGTCGCAGGAGCCGGAGACGGGATCGAACGGGCCGTCGTAGGCGAGCGCCGCGTTGATGTTGATGTCGAGCGCGCCGCGCTCGGGCGCCGGCGCCGATGGCAGCCACCAGCCCATCCCCGTGTTGACCACGTCCGGCGGCGTCGCGTCGGAGAGCTTGACGCGCAGCCGGCACGCGCCCGCACCACGGGCAACCTCCAGCCGCACCCAGTCGCCGTCGCCGACACCAAGAGCGCGCGCGGTATCGGGATGCACGGTGAGCCGCGGGTCGGGCGAAACTTTGAGCGCCCAAGGCTGGTCGCGGAAGCGCGAGTGGTGATAGCTCTTCTCGCGGTCGCCCGTGACGAGGATCAGCGGATAGTCCGCCCGCAGGCTCTCGGGCAGACGCTCGCGGGCGGGTGTCTCGCAGGCGGGAAGGGGATCGAGCCCCAGTCCTTCGAGCGTCGTCGAGAAGAGCTCGACTTTTCCGGTGGGTGTCTTGAACGGCCGACCCGCGGGGGTGACGGGCGCGGCGCTCACTTGAGTGTAGCCGGTTCGCTCCAGGTCCTCGATGCGGATGCCGCTGTCGCCCAGCAGATACGTGTTGAACGCCCGCTGCGTCGGCCACGGCACGAGATGTTTTGTCAGCGCCTGCCGCGCCGCCATCTTTTCCAGCAGCGGCCGCGCGATGTCGAGCTCGGTGCGGGCCTCGCCCTGGGGCGGCACTACCGCCCTCGTGAAGAGCACGGTCGGCCCCGACGGCATGAACGAGACCTCTTCCTCCTCCAGCGTCGTCGTCTTGGGCAGCACGATGTCGGCGAATTCCGCCGTCGGCGTCATCGCGTGCGCGGCAACCGCCACGAACTCGAGCCGGCGCAGGGCCTCCATGGTGCGGCGCGTATCGGGATAGGTGACGAGGATGTTGACCCCGCTGGCGTAGAGCGCGCGCACCGGATAGGGCTTGTCCGTCAGCATCGCCTCGATCACGGAGGGGTTGTGGCAGGCCGTCTGCCAGCCCTTGGGGCCCGCCCAGAGCGGGTAGCGGTCGGCGCCGATGGTGCGCTGCTCGGTTGCCGCGTCGAGGCGGAACGCGGGGTCGTGCAGGAGCTCGAGGTAGTTCCTGAAGCCCTTGTGTGTGCGCAGGCGCATGTTGCCGCCCGGCCGGTCGACGTTGCCGCTAATGGCGAGGAGGCAGTGATAGGCGCGGAACGTCTGCACCCCGGCGCTGAAGGCGTCGATGCCGTGGCCGCTGACGAAGGTGGACGGCCCATCGGCATATAGGCGTGCCGCGGCGACGATCTGCTCCGCAGGCACCCCGCAGATGCCGGCCGCCACGGCCGG
>DATEVP010000163.1:0-8964 GCA_035258465.1 Hyphomicrobiaceae bacterium | reverse complement strand
TGCGCCTGGCCGGCGCATGCGGGGAATCTCATGGAATTCTGGCATCGGCAGCTGCGCCGCAGAGAGGCCCAGGAGCCGCCGGCCGAGATTTACATCTCGCTGGTCGACTCCCTTTTCAAGGATTTCCGCAGCCTTTTCGTCGGCTCGATTGCGGCCTCGATAACCGCCCTGATTACGGCCTGGAAGACCGGAGAGCCGGCCCTCTATTTGTGCTCCCTGGCGATTGCCGTCGTGGCGTGTCTGCGCGCCTTGGACGTGCGCGCTTTCGATCAGCGGCGCGAGAACCTGACGACCGTCGCGGAAGCGCGGCGTTGGGAGTCGCGTTACGTGGTGGGTGCGGCCGCCCATGTGGCGCTGCTGGGCATCTGGTGCCTCCTCGCCTTCGTCAAGACAACCGACCCGTTCGTGCAGATTTTCAGCTTCTCGCTGACGCTGGCATACATGATCGGCATTTCGGGCCGAAACTTCGCCAGCAACCGGCTCGTCAATGCGCAGATCATTTGCGCCGGCGTGCCCATGACGCTGGCGCTCGGCCTGGTCGGGGGCGCCTACTACGCGATCTTCGCCTTCGTGCTGGTGCCCTTCTTCGTAACGCTCAAGTTCATTTCCGACAGGCTGCGCCGCGTGCTGCTCGACGCGGTGATCGCGGGCCGGGATGTGAGCTGCCTCGCCGCGCGGTTCGATACCGCGCTCAACAATATGCCGCACGGGCTGTGCATGTTCGATGCGGAACGCCGGGTCGTGGTTGCGAACAAGCGGCTTGCCGAGCTCCTGAAGGTGCCTTCGGTCATGGCCGGCATCGCACTCTCGGCGCGGGAGCTCATCCTGCGCTGCGTCGCCGGGGGAACCTTGTCGGCGAGCAATGCCGAGCAGCTGGCCATCGAGTTCGAGAGCCGGCTCGCCCACAAAATCGATGGTGAGCTCTACATCGATACGGAGCAGGGCCGCACGCTGGCCCTCACCTTCCAGCCCATGGCGGGGGGCGGCTCCGTTGTGCTGTTTGAGGACATCACCGAGCGCAAGACTGCAGAGGCCAAGATCAACCAGCTGGCGCGCTACGACGTCCTGACGGACCTGCCCAATCGCGCCTTCTTCCGGGACCAGATGGACGCGGCGGTCGCTGCACTGCGGCGCCGGGGCCCGTTCGCCATTCACTTCATCGACCTAGACGAGTTCAAGGAGGTCAACGACACGCTGGGCCATCCCTGCGGGGACGACTTGTTGCGCGCGGTGGCCGAGCGGCTGCGCAAGGTGGTGCGCGAGAGCGATGTGGTGGCGCGTTTCGGCGGCGACGAGTTCGTGGTGCTGCAGCACCCGCTGGGCCACGCCAAGGAAGCCGCGGCCCTGGCCGAGCGCCTGGTCGCGGCCCTGGGAGAGCCCTTCGAAATCAGCGGCCAAGAGGTGATCGCCGGCGCCAGCATCGGCATCACCTTGGCGCCCCGCGACGGCAGTCACGCCGACCAGCTGCTCAAGAATGCCGATATGGCCCTCTACCGCGCCAAGGCCGATGGGCGGCGCGCCTGGCGCTTCTTCGAGCAGGGCATGGACGTGATGGCGCAGGCGCGGCGCAACCTCCAGGTCGACCTGCGCAACGCGCTCGCCGCCAACGTGCTGGAAGTCCACTACCAGCCGCTGCTCAATCTGCACACCAAGCGCATCTCGACCTGCGAGGCCTTGCTGCGCTGGCCCCACCCCGTGCGCGGCATGATCTCGCCGGCGGAATTCATTCCCGTCGCCGAGGAAACGGGTCTGATCGTCGAGATCGGCAATCGGGTCCTGCGTGAAGCCTGCCTCGAATGCGCGAAATGGCCGCACGGCGTCAGCGTGGCGGTGAACATGTCCCCGATCCAGTTCAGGCGGGGGAACGTTGCCAAGGCCATCAGCGACGCACTGGCGGCTTCAGGGCTGCCGGCGAACCGGCTGGAGATCGAGATCACCGAGTCGGTGTTCCTCGACGACACCGAGCTGACGCGCCGCTGGCTCGAGGAGCTGCAGAGCATCGGGGTGAGGATCTCGCTCGACGATTTCGGCACCGGCTATTCGAGCTTGAGCTACCTGCACAGCTATCCGCTCAACAAGGTCAAGATCGACCGCTCGTTCCTGAAGGGTGTCGCGACCAGCAACCGCCCCCTCAATCTGCTGTACGCGGTGGCGCGCTTGAGCGCCGAGCTCGGCATGTCCGTTGCCGCGGAGGGGATCGAAACGCATGAGCAGCTTGCGCTGTTGGCACGCGAGCCGGCGATCGAGGAGGTGCAGGGTTTCCTGATCGGCGTCCCCATGCCGAATACCGAGATTCGCAAGCTGCTGCTCTCGCCGGCCGCCCACTTCGCCGAAGTCGGGCTGAGCAAGGTGGCCTGATCGAGAGCACGTCTCACGCAGCGGCCGTTACCCGGTCTCAGCGGATATCGACCTGCAGTCGGCGGTCGCCGGGCGCGCCGTAGACCACGGAATCGATCTCGCTGCGGCTCAGACCGATGTCGCGCAGGGTGGCGTCGTCGAGCCCCCGCAGGATGCGCACCGTTGCCCGCTGGGCGCTGCGGGTCCAGAAGGCGCTCCATTCCCGCTTCAGAAGACCACTGAGCCCCGGCCGGCCGGAAGGTGTTACCTGGCCTGGTATTGCGTGCGCAGTGCATGTCATCGCCAACTCCTGTTGTTTGGCGGCCGACGATGGCGCCGGCTGTTGCGGTTGCATTTCAACGGCAGGCGGCGGTGGTGAGCGAAGGCTCGTTCGTGGCGTTGTTCGCCGCCGGCTTGCGCCGGAACAAGGCGAGGACAAAGTCACGGACGACCTGCGCGCGCTCGGCGCGGGCGCGCCGTATCAACGCCTGGACCTCTTCCGGGGTGACGTGCTGGTAGGGGTAGGGGTGGTTGGTGAGCATTTGAGAATTCCTCATCCAAAGTCATCGTGGCTATGCAAATAGGTTGATCTTTCGGCAAGTACAAACGACAATATCTCGCTCGAGAGATGAGAGAAGCTCAATCGTGTAATGCGCCGACCGCTGCCGCCATTGAATGCGCTGAGGGCCTTCGAGGCCACCGCCCGACACCTGAGCTTCTCGAAGGCGGCCGAGGAGCTGCATGTCACGCCGGCAGCCCTCAGCCATCAGATCCGGGGCCTCGAAGACCTGCTCGGGCTCAAGCTGTTCCATCGCCGCGCGCGCGCCATCGAGCTGACGTCGGCCGCCCGCCTGATCTATCCGGGCATCCGCACCGGCTTCGAGAGCCTGCGTGAGGCCGTCGAGCAGCTGGAGCGCGGCAAGCAGGATCGCGTCCTGGTGGTCAGCGCCACGCCGGGCCTGACCGCCAAGTGGCTGGTGCCGCGCCTCTACCGTTTCCTCGCCAAGCACCCCGAGATCGATACGCGCATCACCGCCAGCGTCGGCTACGCCAACTTCACCTCCGATGGGGTGGATGTGGGCATTCGCCTGAGCAACGGCGTGCACCCGGAGCTGCATGTGGAGAAGCTGTCCGACGAGTGGCTGCTGCCCTTGTGCAGCCCGCGCCTGCTCGAGGGCGAGCAGCCGCTGGGCTCGCCGCACGATCTTGCGCATTTCACGCTGATCCAGGTCGACCTGCCGGGCATGGTGCCGACATGGAACGACTGGCTGCGCGTCGCCGGCATCGATGGCATCGATACGATGCGCGGGCTTCGCCTCAACGTCGCCGACCACGCTCTCGATGCAGCGAGCGAAGGCGTCGGCGTGGTGCTCGGCTACAAGGTGGTGGCTTCCCACGACATCGGTCTGGGCCGCCTCGTCGTGCCCTTCGGGCCGGAAATGCTCGTGCCTGGCCGGTCCTACCATTTCGTCTGCCCGAAGGGCCAGGAGAAGCGGCCGGCGATCAAGGCATTTCGCGATTGGGTGTTTGCGGAGATCGAGGAAACGTCGGCGATGTTGCGACAGGTGCCGTTCGGCGCCAAGAAGGGCGGTCGAATGGCCGCCGCGAAGAAGACTCGAGCTTGAGGAGCAATGCCCGGTGCGCACCTATCGGATAGCGGCCATCCCCGGGGATGGCATCGGCCAGGAAGTGATCGCCGCCGGCATCAAGGTGCTGGAGACCTGCGCGCGGCGCGACGGCGGCTTTGCCGTCCGCGTCGATCATTTCGACTGGGGCTCGGAGCGTTACAAGAAGACCGGCGCGTTCATGCCCGAGAACGGCCTCGATCTGATCAAAGGCCACGACGCCATCCTGTTCGGCTCCGCCGGCGCGCCGGATGTGCCCGATCACATCACGCTGTGGGGCCTTCGGCTCGCCATCTGCCAGCCGTTCGACCAGTACGCCAACGTGCGGCCGACGCGCATTCTGCCGGGCATCACCAGCCCGCTCAGGAACGTGGCCGGGCCGGAGCTCGACTGGGTGATCGTGCGCGAGAACTCGGAAGGCGAATATGCCGGCGTCGGCGGGCGCGTGCATCGCGGGCTGCCCGAGGAGGTGGCAACCGATGTCTCGATCTTCACCCGCACCGGTGTCGAGCGCATCATGCGCTTTGCCTTCGCGCTCGCCCGCTCGCGCCCGCGCAAGCTGCTGACCGTCGTCACCAAGTCGAACGCCCAGCGCCACGCGATGGTGATGTGGGACGAGATCGCCGCGGAGGTCGCCGCAGGCTACCCGGACGTACGCTGGGACAAGATGCTGGTCGACGCCATGACCATGCGCATGACGCTGCGCCCGGAAACGCTCGACACCATCGTCGCCAGCAACCTGCACGCCGACATCCTGTCGGACCTGGCGGCGGCGCTCGCCGGCTCGCTCGGGATCGCGCCCACCGCCAACCTCAATCCGGAGCGGAAATTCCCCTCCATGTTCGAGCCGATCCACGGCTCGGCGTTCGACATCGCCGGCAAGGGGATCGCCAATCCGATCGGCACCTTCTGGTCAGCCGTGATGATGCTCGAGCATCTGGGCGAGAAGGCCGCGGCCGGCAGGCTGATGCGCGCCATCGAGCGGGTCACCGCCGACAAGAGCCTGCACACGCCCGACCTCGGCGGCACAGCAAGGACCGATGCGGTCACCGCCGCCGTCTGCGATGCCTTGCTCGGGGACAACCAATAAGCCGGCAGGATTACTCGACGGACAGGAACCGCACGGCAACGCGCGACGCCTCTCGGCGTACCACCTGGACGCGGCGCGATCGACCGGTGTTGTCCTGCAAATCGAATTGCTCCGGCAGCCCCGAGACAGGGGCCAGCAACAAGGCGCCGGTGCTCGAGATGTTGACGATGCAGCACCGCACCGATTTGCCGCCACGCATGACGATGCGCGCGGGAAGCGACGTTTCGTCTCTGGGTGCGCCGCGGCGGTCCGCATCGGCGGCATGATCGCTCGCCCGGCGCCTGCCGAATACTTGCGAGGAACTCATTTGGAGGCCCTTCGTATGACCGTCGCTGTTAGCGGAGCGTTCCTAAGGCGCGGTAAAGCGCATCGACCGCTTTTTATGAAAAACAAATAGACGCGAGACCGGGCAGGGCCCCTGCGTCCAAACGAAGCCAACGAGGGCTTTCATGACCATCCTCCATCTCAATCAATGGGAGGACTGCAGGGAGCGTCGGGGCGGGGGAGCCATCCTGCAAAGTCGCCGAAACTGGCACGCGCTTGCCTGATTTTTCCGGGCTTTCCGCTGCGCCGGTCGGGCCGGGTCGGCCGATAGGGCGCGCGGCCAAGCGAAGGGCTGGCGCCCGCCAGGCCCGATATGCATGCTAGGCGGCTCGAGAGTTCCCCGCCTCCAGCTTTGGCCCATGGCTTCCTTCCCGCTCCTGTTCCAGCCCCTCGATCTCGGCTTCACGGTGCTCGCCAACCGCATCGTCATGGGATCCATGCACACGCGGCTCGAGACGCTCGACCGGCCGATCGAGCGGGTGAAGCGCTTCTACGAGGAGCGGGCGAAGGGCGGCGTGGCGCTGATCATCACGGGCGGTTTCTCGCCCAACGAGGAAGGGCTGATGGAGCCCGGCGCGCCGATCCTCGATAAGGCCGAGCAGCTGGCCGAGCACCAGCCCATCACGGATGCTGTCCACGCGGCGGGAAGCAGAATCGCGCTGCAGATCCTGCACGCTGGCCGCTATGGGGCGCACGAGCGCAACGTCGGCCCGTCGGCAATCGCCTCGCCCATCAATCCCCGCGTCCCGCGCTGCATGAGCGAAGCGGACATCCTGCGTACCATCGACGATTACGCCACCACCGCCGCGCTGGCGCGCGAAGCGGGCTACGACGGCGTCGAGATCATGGGCTCGGAAGGGTACCTGATCAACGAGTTCACGGCCCCGCGCACCAACGACCGCGCCGACGCTTGGGGCGGCAGCCTCGACAACCGCCTGCGGCTGCCGGTCGAGATCATGCGCGCCGTGCGCGCGCGCACCGGCAAGGATTTCCTGGTGATCTTTCGCGTGTCGTCGATCGACCTGGTCGAGGGCGGCTTGACGGCGGAGGAGATCGAGACGCAAGCGCGTGCGGTGGAGGCCGCGGGCGCCGACATCATCAATCAAGGGATTGGCTGGCACGAGGCGCGCGTGCCAACGATTGCCCAGAAGGTGCCGCGCGGGGCGTGGGCCTTTGCGGCACGCCGCCTGAAAGACGCGGTGAACATCCCCGTCATCGCGTCGAACCGCATCAACACGCCGGCCGTGGCGGAGGCGATCCTGGCCGCGGGCGACGCGGATCTGGTGTCGATGGCGCGGCCGATGCTGGCCGATCCGGAGTTCGCGAACAAGGCAAGGCTGGGACGGCCCGACGAGATCAACGTGTGCATCGCCTGCAACCAGGCCTGCCTCGATTTCATTTTTTCCAAGCGCGTGGCGACCTGCCTGGTCAATCCGAAAGCGGGCCGCGAGATCGAGTTCGACGGGCCTCTGGCCGCGAGACGCAAGCGGATCGCGGTGGTCGGTGCCGGGCCAGCGGGACTCGCCTGTGCGGTAACGGCGGCAGAACGCGGGCATGCCGTGACGCTCTATGAGGCGGAGGACCGCATCGGCGGGCAGCTCAATCTCGCGCGCAACGTGCCGGGCAAGGAAGAGTTCGATGAGACGCTGCGCTATTACGCGACGCGCGTCGCCCGCCTCGGAATCGATCTGCAACTCGGGCAACGCCCCTCGGCAGATACGCTCGTGAAGCTAGGCTTCGACGAGTTCGTAATTGCCACCGGCGTCACCCCGCGCACGCCGGCCCTGCCGGGGATCGAGCACGAGCAGTGCGCGAGCTATGTCGAGATCCTGGATGGGTCGAAGACCGCTGGAGCGCGCGTCGCCATCCTGGGCGCCGGCGGGATCGGCTTCGACATGGCCGAGTTCCTGACCTCGGCGCCGCAGGCGGTGGCCGCCCAGCCCGCGCATTTCACGGCGGAGTGGGGGGTCGATCCGAACATCACGGGTCGAGGCGGGCTGCTCCCCTCCCCCTCGTGGGGAGGGGACGCAGACGCCGCTCCGGTTCAGGCACGGCAGGTGGTGATGCTGCAGCGCAAGCAGGGCCGCATGGGCCGTACCTTGGGCGTGAGCACCGGCTGGGTGCTGCGGCTGCTGCTCGCCAAGCGCAAGGTGGCGCAGGTCACGGGCGTTGCCTACGAGAAGATCGATCATGAGGGCGTGCACATCGTGGTCGAAGGCGAGCGGCGGGTCGTGCCGGCGGACACCGTCGTCGTCTGCACGGGCCAGGAGCCCAATCGCGCGCTCTATGACGAGCTGAGGGTGTTGGGCATCAGCGCCCACGTCATCGGCGGGGCGGACCGCGCCGCCGAGCTCGATGCCCTGCGGGCCATCGACCAGGGGACGCGGCTCGCGTACACGTTCTAGCCTCTTAGGTGAGCGCCCATGACCACGCAGATCTGGACTATGCTTGCGGGGGCCGTGCTGATCCTGCTCGGCATTCTCATCCGCTGGCGCACTGCCCAGTACGATCTCAAGGACGCGGCTATTGACTCCGCCTGGACGCTGGCGCGCGGCAAGCGCACGGCCGAGAACCCGACCGCACTCGAGGCCAAGTATCACGAGATTCGTGGCCAGCGGACGTGGGGCGGCCGCGCCAAGAAGGCGGCGGGGACGGTCGCCGGCCATTTCGTCGCCCAGGTGTTGGCCGTCGTCTCCCTGGTGATGATTCTGGCTGGCGTCGTGTTGATCGGCGCCGCGTACTTCTGGCGCTAGAAAAGGAGCGCACATGACCGACCGGTATGCCCACTACAAGGCCCTGAAGTTTGGCCGGCCGCGCGAGCGCATCCTCGAGGTGATCCTGTCGCGGCCGGGCAAGCTCAATTCGCTCGATGCCGACGGCCATCGCGAGCTGGCCGAGGTGTGGCGCGACATCGACCGCGACCCCGATACGTCGGTGGCGCTGCTGCGCGGGGAGGGCGGCGCCTTCTCGGCCGGCGGCGATCTCGGCATGATCGAGGTGATGGCGCGCGACTGGGCAACGCGCACCCGCGTGTGGAAGGAAGCGAGCGACCTCGTCTACAACGTGATCAACTGCACCAAGCCGGTGGTGGCCGCCATCGAGGGCCCGTGCGTCGGCGCCGGTCTCGCCGCGGCGATGCTGGCCGACATCTCCGTGGCCGGGCGCAAGGCGCGCATCATCGACGGCCACACGCGGCTCGGCGTCGCCGCCGGCGACCACTCGGCGATCGTGTGGCCCTTGCTGTGCGGCATGGCCAAGGCCAAGTACTACCTGCTGCTGTGCGAGACGCTGACCGGCGAGGAGGCCGAGCGCATCGGTCTGGTGTCGATGGTGGCCGACGACGGCAAGGTGGTGGAGACGGCGCTTGCCGCGGCCGAGAAGCTGCGCGACATGCCGCCGGCGGCCATCCGCTGGACCAAGCATGCGCTCAACAACTGGCTCAGGATGGCGGGCCCCACCTTCGATGCCTCGCTGGCCATGGAGTTCATGGGGTTCTCGGGGCCGGAGGTGCAGGAGGGCGTCGCGGCTCTGAAGGAGAAGCGCCGGCCCAAGTGGGACTCGAGCGACCCGTTCTGACCGCTTTGGAGA
>DATEVP010000162.1:0-12726 GCA_035258465.1 Hyphomicrobiaceae bacterium | reverse complement strand
GAAGAACGGGGAGAGGGGACCGGGCGGCGCATGGGGTGAGGTGAGAGGCATGACCGACACGTCAGCAATTGCAGCGCCCGAGCCGATCCCGGTGGTGCGCACGGATTATCTGCCGCTGCTGCTGGTGCCGGCGCTGGCGGCGGCGGCCTATCCGCTGATCGGCAACCCCACGACCTGGGTGACGCTCACCATTGCCGCGCTTGCCATGGGCATGATGATCTTCGTCATCTCCAGCGGGCTCACCCTCGTGTTCGGGCTGATGGATGTGCTCAACTTCGGCCACGGCGCCTTCATTGCGGTTGGCGCCTATCTCGCCATGACGACGCTGCTGCCGCTGGCGGGCTGGATGCAGGCCGACAGCCTGGCGCTCAACCTCGCCGCCCTCGGCCTCGCCATGCTGGCGGCAATGGTGGGCACGGGCCTGCTGGGGTGGGCCTTCGAGCGGCTGATCATCATGCCGGTCTACGGCCAGCACCTGAAGCAGATCCTGATCACCACGGGCGGGCTGATCGTCGCCGAGCAGCTGATCCACGTGTTCTGGGGCGGCGACCAGAAGCCGATGGCGCTGCCCACCGCGCTGCGCGGCGCGATCATGGTCGGCGACGTGGCGATCGAAAAGTTCCGCCTGCTGGCAGTGGCGATCGGGCTGATGGTGTTCCTTGCCATGCTGGCCGTGCTCAACCGCACCAAGCTCGGGCTGCTGATCCGCGCCGGCGTCGAGAACAGCGAGATGGTGGAGGCGCTGGGCTATCGCATCCGCCGCCTGTTCGTGGGCGTCTTCGTGGCCGGCTCGGCGCTGGCCGGGCTCGGCGGCACCATGTGGGCGCTCTATCGCGAGACGCTGACCGCAGGCATCGGCAGCGAGGTGATCGTGCTGGTGTTCATCGTCATCATCATCGGCGGGCTCGGCTCGGTCGGCGGCTGTTTCCTCGGCGCCATCCTGGTGGCGCAGGTCGCCAACTACACCGGCTACCTGGCGCCGAAGGTGGCGCTGGCGTCCAACATCCTGCTCATGGTCGCCATCTTGATGTGGCGGCCGCAGGGCCTCTACCCCGTGGCGAAGCGGTGACGCGGCCATGATCGGGGCCATCCTATCGGGCGATCCGCCGCGCGGCCGGGTGCTGTCGGTGATCCTGGCCGGCATCCTGGTGGTGCTGGCGACGACGCCGTTCGTTTTCGAAGGCGCGCAGGCGATCAACACGGCGGCGAAGATCTGCGTCTTCATCGTGCTGGTGGCGAGCTACGATTTGCTGCTGGGCTACACCGGCATCGTCTCGTTCGCCCACACCATGTTCTACGGGCTGGGCGGCTATGGCGTGGGGCTCGCGCTTTATGGTTGGGGGGCGACCTGGGCCGCGGCGCTGGCCGGGCTCGCCATCGCGCTGGTCGCGGGCGTGGCGCTGGCCTTCGTCATCGGCCTCTTCTCGCTTCGGGTGCGCGCCATCTTCTTTGCCATGGTGACGCTCGCCGTTGCCTCGGCCTTCGCCATCCTCGCGGCCCAGCTCTCGGAGCTCACGGGTGGCGAGGACGGCCGCTCGTTCCGGGTGCCGGAGGTGCTGCGGCCAGGCTTCAAGCTGATCGATGTCCCCGGTCTCGGCACGATCACGGGCCGGGTGATCACCTACTACATCGTCTTTCTGTCGGCACTCGTCCTCTTCCTGGGCGCATTGCGCATCGTCAATTCGCCGTTCGGGCGCGTGCTGCAGGCGATCCGCGAGAACGACTTCCGCGCCGAGGCGCTGGGCTACCGCACCGTCTACTATCGCACGTCCGCCAACTGCCTCGCCGCCGGCATGGCCGTGCTCGCCGGCGCCCTCAACGCGCTCTGGCTGCGCTACACCGGGCCCGACACCACGCTCTCCTTCGCCATCATGCTCGACATCCTGCTGATGGTGGTGATCGGCGGCATGGGCACCATGTACGGCGCCGTCGTCGGCGCGACGCTGTTCATCGTGGCGCAGAACTATCTGCAGAAGCTGATGGGCACGGCCGCCAAGGCCACGGAAGCCCTGCCCCTGCTGCCCAACCTGCTGCACCCGGACCGCTGGCTGCTGTGGCTCGGAATACTATTTGTCCTGAGCGTCTACTTCTTCCCGACCGGCATCGTCGGCAAGCTGCGCCAGCGGCACCGCTGACGCAGGCTGTAAGGTCGCGGCTCATAGGCGCGCCACCACGCATGCCGCGGTTCATGTGCTGCCAGCGTCCCTCAGGACCGCTTTGAGGAAGCTGTGACTGCAGATTGAAGATTTTTCCGCTGTGGCAACTTTGCCTCGGCATCCGCTGCTACGGTGCATTTTGAGGGCACATTCACCCACGGGCGGGGTTCCGGGGGCGCTTGTCATGGAGTGGTTCGTCGCGCGCAACGGGAAACCGGTAGGCCCGCTGACATTCGACGCATTGGTGGATGCGGCTCGGCGCGGGCAACTGAACCAAGAGGACTACGTTTGGCAGCCAGGGGCGGACACGTGGGAGCGCGCGGATAGCCTGCCCGCGCTGTGGGATCCACCTCCACTGCGATTAGCCAGTCAAGCATCCGTTCTCCTCCGCAAAATGCGAAGGCACTGGTTGGGGATCGGCGGCCTGGCACTGGCCGTCTCTGGCGCCCTGCTGGCGAGCGGGGTTGCCGGGATCGGTGTGAGCGAGCTGATGTTTGGTACCAGGCAAAGGCAGATGGACGCAGGTCACGCACGTCCGATCAAGAGAAATTGCGCACTTAACGACTACCTGCAGGGCAGGTGTCATTAACGCCATTCTTCGGATGCTTGCTCACACGCTTGGAAACGACAACCATCCGATTTCGCGCCCTCCCTATGACGGGTGCTGCAATACCTCGCTCTTGCTTTCGCACCGGCTGCCGACGGTTGATGAGGGAGCCTAGTGCGCGGAGTTTATGCTCGGCAGCTTGATGATCGGCGCCGTTGGCGTGAGCTCGTTGGCTATCCGCGCCACCACGCAGTCGGCCCGGTGGATGTAGGCGACCGCGGCCTTCTCGAAGCTCTCCAGCGTGCGCGCGGTGTAGTCCCGATATTTCTGCTCGTCATCGAGCGGGCACCGTCCAGGGTAGCCGCGGAACAATTCGATATAGCGGCGCGACACATCGGAGAGCTGCCATCCGAGCGGGGGCGCGAGGTAGTCGTAGTAGAAGCCGATCTCACTGACCTTCAGGCCGGCTATTCTTTCCTCGATGGCGGCGTCATATTGGGTGGTGAAGCCGCGGCCCTGCCGCGCATTGATGGCGGCATCGACGGGCGGAACGACCTCGCCGTGGCTGTAGCCGGGCGGAGATTCGATCCACATCTTGTCGAACGGCGTCCACAGGGCGGAAACGAGAATGACATTGATCTCGACGTTGGGCCGGGGCGTCTTGGCGGCAAGCAGCGTGTTGATGTGCAGCGCGACGCCCAAGGCCGTGACGACGCCCGAGTTGTCGACGTAGCCGCCGTCGACGAAGCTCATGCGCCTGGTGCCCTTGCCCTCGCGATCCTCGAACTTGTACCAGCCGGGAGGCGAGATCCAGGGGAAGCGGGCACTCAAGCCGACGGCGGTGCTGAGCCGCATGTCGAACGGCTCGACGACCGAGAAGAAATCGTAGATCTTGCGCGAGCCCGCGTTGGGTCCGGTGCCGCCCAGATCCATGGGGCTCAGCACCATCTGCATGCCGGACTCCACGTTCGTCATATTGAGCGCCAGCATGGGAATCGGGCTCCTCAGGCACTTCTCGGCCGAGGCCCCGCACATCTCGAAGAAGTTCTGCCGGAAAGGATTGTCGCGCGTCGCCGTGCCGGTGCGCCGCCACGCCCGCTCGAACACGCGATCGAGCGCGCGCCCGCGATCGAGCGCACCGATCGGCCAAGGGATGAAGCGCTGCAGGAAATCGGGAAACAGGGCCGCCCACAGGATCGGCGAGAGCAGATCCTTGGAAAGGACGGTGTGCGAGCGCTCCTCGAGCGGACCGACCTTGCCCGTGTCTTGCGCACACGGCTGCGCCGGCTGATTTGCCTGTTCGTCAGCCATCGACGTGAACACGGCAGCACCCAGGCTGCCGCCCGAGACGGCGCTGATAGTGAAGACGTGCTGGGCAAAGCCGGGACAGAGATCCTGTAGGCGGGTCAGGAACTGGGTGGTTTGATAGGCCGCGTAGAGCCCGCCGCCTTCCGCGGCCACGACGTAGACCGGGTAGGGCTTGTTGGCATCCTGGTAGGCTTTGAAGTCCTTGCGCGACTCCAGCCACTTGTCGAAGGCGAGGCTGAGCGAGGGACGTGCCGCAACCGGGCTCTTGCTGGTGATGCGCAGCGCATGATTGTCGCTGAGGCCGAAGAACTCGATGACGGCGAGGAAGACGGCGAGGATCGCCAGGACCGGGACGGATAGAATCCTAAAACGCGTGAGCAGCGCGAACAGCAGCGCCAGCAGGATCATCCATACGGCAAAGATGGGGACCGCACCGAGGGACTGCGGCACCCGCACCTGATCGGCCGTGAGAAAAGCGACGAATGCCAGCACGATGCCGGGGAAGAGCAGCCAGTTGCTGAGAGCCGTGACCTTGCGCGCCCGGCTGCTGCCGGCGGGATCCATGCCCCGCTCGAGGAGGATGGTGACGACGAAAACCAGCACCGCCAACAGGACGCAGACGGCGATGCCCAGCCACAAGTCGCGCCTGAGCGTCTGTCCGGCCTCGACGATCGTGGCAAGCAGCGGCTCGGGACGGCCGACGTCGCGGGTGAAGCTGAGCGCCAAGCCAACCGCGGCTCCCGCGAGCGGCGCGGCGGCGATGATGCGCGGGAGCCACGCGAGGATCCATCCAGCGACCGGATGCAGCGTCGGCACCCTCCTGCCGTAGTCGTAGGAGAATTCGCGCGCCACCTGCCAGAGCACGACCGCAAGGATGAGCAAAGACGCAAGCGCCAGCATCCAATCGGTGAGCTGTTGCGTCCGCCCCTGCGCGAGGACGCGGTAGACCTCCTGCACCTGCTCGGGAACGGTCAGCGCGATCAGGGTGACGATCGCCATCACCAGCGGCACGCGAATGACGTAGAGGCTGTCGATCAGCGCGGTGAACCAATTGTCGGCAGAATGATCGGCAGCCGTGTCCGCCGATTGCGCCTGGTCCGTCATGTCATCCCCCAGAAAACAAAGCAAATGACGCCGACGCTCGTCGTCGTCAGCGCGGGAGTCGCAGCTGCCCTCGACCTCTTACTGCACGCGGCGGGGCGCGGCCCGGTATCCACAGCGTGCCTGCAAACCGGGGACCCGCGCGCTGAAGGCTTGCTGCGCCGCCGGCGAGCTGCAGGAATCGACGCAGGGCCTGACGCAATCGCTCTGGCACGAGGGCGCGCAGGGCGACCGGCCGCAGCACAGCACCGCGCACGCCGTCTGCCTGTCGGGGGCGGCGCAGGCATCGACCTGCGCCTCGCTCGAAGAGAGGGGCACGAGCAAAGCCGCCGCGGCGATCACGGCGATCCGCAGCAGCGTCCGGCTGACCGACAAGACGACCTCCAACACTCCCTCTCCGCGAGCTCCCCGAGGCGAGCCAGCGCGACGCGCGTTTCCCCGTACATCGACGTGGGGGAAGCGCATCTCGCCGTCGTCCATGCCTGTTCTGTCTCTACCGGTCGACGCTGCATGGCGCGCCCGGCAGGCTCAGACCCGTGTGGGGAAGCGTACGCCGGGCACCAGGTTGTGCGGATAGAAATCCCAGAAGACGTAGACGGCGACGAAGATGACGACCGCAATGATGGCCCCAACCAGCGCGTTCTTGGTCAAGGAGTGGCCGATGAACGAGGACACGAATGTCAGCGCCGCCAACAGTCCAAGCGGCGTCCACGGAATAGTCGCCCAATCAATCGGCATTGCAGTACTCCTGTTGATTGCCGGACTGTGTTTGTCCGGCCCCGGTGCCCTATTCTTCACTATCTAGTGTATCAGATTGAGACGGAAGCGCGATGCGTTAAGGCGCGCCTGCGTCGGTGGGCAGCAGCCGGCACGTGGCAGTGCGGGAATAGATGCCAAGCCCCTGACCAGCCAAGATTTTACGCGCGCACCTGCACCGCATGAGGTGCGACCGCGCTGCATCACAGCTGCGCAAAGAATGTGACAGCTGATGACTGCGCACCACCTTTTCGACGTATTTCCTGCTCGTTCCGCGGGCGGGCTCACTTCCGGTAAGGGTTCCCCCCCGCTATTGGTGCGCGACGCGAGGGGCCGCACATTCATCGTGCCGGGGAGGCGCGCCGCTTGGATCTTCTCGTCTTTCTGGCTGTGCTCGTGGCTGCCGCTTTCCACGCCGGCTGGAATGCGCTGCTGAAGCTCAACGTCGAGCCGATCGTTGCGACCTCGCTGGTGGCCATCGCCTCCGGCGTGGTGGTCGTGCCCTTGGCGTTGATCGTCGGCTTGCCCGCGCCGGCCGCCTGGCCCTACCTGCTGGGATCGGTGGCGGTGCACATCGGCTACTACACAGCACTGGCGCAAGCCTACCGCTTCGGCGACCTAGGCCAAGTCTACCCCATCGCGCGCGGCACCGCCCCGCTGATGACGGCGCTGCTCGCCGCCTTCTGGGTGGGCGAGACGCTCGGGCCCTACGCCTGGGCCGGCATCATCGTGCTTTCCGGCGGCATTCTGCTGCTGGCGGTCAAGGGCAGGCGGGCGCTGCAGGCGTTCGATGCGCGCTCGGTCGGCTTCGCGCTCCTCACCTCGCTCACGATCACGGTCTATACGCTGAACGACGGGCTCGGCGCGCGCGTCTCCGGCTCAGCGCTGCAATACGCCGTCTGGCTATTCCTGCTCAGCGGCGGGGTGATGGGCATCTACGGATTCATGGTGTTGGGCCGCCGCCTTGCCGGCGACTTCGCGAGGCACTGGAAGATGGCGGTGGCCGGTGCCGCGCTGTCGACGGCGTCCTACGCCATCGTCATCTGGGCCATGACGGTGGCGCCGATCGCGCTGGTGGCGGCGCTGCGGGAGACGAGCGTGCTGTTTGCCGCGCTGTTCGGTGTTGTGCTCCTGCGCGAGCCGCTGCTGCCGGCGCGCATCGCCGCGGCGTGCCTGGTGCTGGCCGGCGTGGTGCTGGTGCGCCTGCGGTAAGCGGGACGCCCGCTCAGGGCGAACCAGGCTTTCTTGCTCGCGACGCTGCCGCGCAGGGTGCGCCCGAAGTACCCTGCTTCGCCCCGCACAAGACTAGCTGGGACCTTGCAAATGTCGGCTTAACCAGGAAGGAGCAATTGTAGGCAAGGGCAGCCTATGGTTTGCCCGTCCGCCCGCGCGATCTGGGTCGCACGCCCGCCGCGATCGAAACACGAGAGGGCAGTGGAGCGCCGAGCCTAGTCCCCCACAAATAGACAATGGAACAGCAATGACCCTCGAACTGAAGATGCTCGCCCTC
Source organism: Hyphomicrobiaceae bacterium (assembly GCA_035258465.1). Classification (GTDB taxonomy): domain Bacteria; phylum Pseudomonadota; class Alphaproteobacteria; order Rhizobiales; family Hyphomicrobiaceae; genus AWTP1-13. The sequence continues at coordinate 5,348 of DATEVP010000162.1, read as the reverse complement.
AGCATCGTGCTTGGGTTGGCGCAGATCGTCCTCGCCTCGCATGCGGCAAGTCTGCAGCGCGGCTATCTATGGACCGCGGGCTCGCGGGACGCGCCCGTGCCTGCCCTGACGGGCGTGGCTGGTCGGCTCGATCGGGCGCTGCGAAACTTCATGGAGACTTTTCCGCTATTCGCCGCCGCGGTGCTCATCGCGCACGCAGCCGGCAGGCACGGCTGGATGACGGAATGGGGTGCCCAGCTCTACTTCTGGGCGCGTGTTGCCTACGTCGGCCTTTACGCCGCAGGCGTATTCCTGGCGCGATCCCTCGTCTGGAATGTCGCGGCGCTTGGAATTGCCCTGCTTCTCATGTCGCTTGTTTGAGCCCGTTGGACCCATGACCCCTCACAGATTCGCTCAGGTCGGTATCGGCATTCTTCTCCTGGTCATCATTCGCTCGCTCGCCGAGTACTTCGGGCTCCGACACGTCCACGGCGACGCCCTCACGATTGCCCAGGTCACACCGTATGTCGCTGGCGCCCTGTTCGCCGCCGTGGCACTGGCCCTGACGGTTGCGTGCTACCTGGCGGCTTTCCACCGGGCATCGATTGGCATCACGATCGCGACGATCGTGTCCTTGCTCATCTACAAGATCGCGGTGGTTGGCTGACGCGGCAGGCGCACGCCAAGGCGCCTGGCACAACCCCAGCGTAGGTTGGTCAGGGCGAAGCCCGTAACCCAACGTTCAGAAGACAGATGGTGCTAGTCCTTCGCCTTTTGCTCGGCCGGCTGCTCAGCCGGTTTCGGCTCGGCGGGCGGCGCGGGCGTGATCGATCCCGTGGAGATGGGGCTCGTTGCAGCCGGCACCACCGCGCCCTTGGGCCGGAACGGCACATCCGGCAGCCATTCCGTGCTCCGCCAGTCGACGCCGAACCACTTGTCGTGCGGCAGCAGGCGATGCTGCAGGCCGCTCCACAGCGCCGGTGACGTGATGCCATTGAGGAAGGTCTTGATCGGCGGCGACAGCAGGAATACCAGCACCGTCGCCACGGCCATGGCGCTCGAATGGCCCGGGTGGTTGCCGTCGAAGAGCTTGAGCGCCGTGCCGAAGGAGGCCTTGATGCGCGTGTCCATGACGTCGACCGAATAGACCTCATCGAGGATGAGGTGCGTCATGTAGCCGACGAACATGAAGAGGGCGGCGAGCCAGGCGACGCCCTCCGGGCGGCCCAGCAGCCGGCTGTAGACGACGGCGGTGAAGCAGGCGCAGAACAAAGCCGCCAGCACCGAATGCCAGATGCCGCGGTGATAGCTCAGGCGATGGAAGAAGGCCTGGGCGACGTATTTGACCGCCACCAGCGTGCCGAGCCACAGGAGCATCATCTCCGCAACGGAGTACGGCGTCTCCAGGCTGAACAGCACCGCGAAGGCGAAGAATACGCCAAGCCCCGCGAACATCGCCCGGCTGGGCCGCGAGTCCTTGAGGTCGATGTCGGGCAGCACCGAGCCCAGCACGCCGGCCAGCGTCACCGCGACGAGGTTCTCGGGGCCCACCACGTCGGCGGCCAGCGTCACCGTCGCCAAGCCTCCGCTCACCACGGTTCCAATCGCAATGTGGGTCGGGAAATTGGCCATGGGTCGCCTCCTGCGGACGGCAGCGCCGGGCGCGGGCTATCGCGAGCGAGCGCCGATCGAGCGCCCTTGCACCAGATTCGCGAGGGCGGGGGTAGGCGGCCTGTGGATAAGCGGTGCAAACCTCGCGCGCAAAGGCACTGGCGCCCGCGCACGGTCCGTGCCATGTGCAGGGCGTTTTTCGTGGGCCCCGGGTGCGCATGCTGGCCTCGCTCAAGACCGCCGACAAACTGAGACTGGCCGGCATCATCTCGATCGCCGTGGCGGCGGCGGTGCTCGCGCTCAAATATCTGGCCTACTGGGTCACGGGCAGCGTCGCGCTCTACTCCGACGCGCTCGAAAGCATCGTCAATCTGGTCACGGCGCTGATCGCCCTCTATGCCATCCACGTCGCGGACCAGCCCGCCGACCGCCAGCACCAGTTCGGCCACCACAAGGCCGAGTACTTCTCGGCGGTGCTGGAGGGCGTGCTGATCGTCGTCGCTGCTCTGCTGATCTTTCGCGAGGCCTATGCCGCCTTTGTGCGGCCGCGCATGCTGACCGAGCCCGTGCAGGGGCTGCTCATCAACGGCGCCGCCACGGCTCTCAACGCCTGCTGGTCGTGGTTCCTGCTGACCTGGGGACGGCGCCAGCGCTCGCCGGCCCTGGTCGGCGACGGCTTCCACCTGCTGACCGACGTGGCGACCTCGGTCGGCGTGATCTTGGGCCTGGCGCTGGCGACCGCGACCGGCTGGCAGGTCCTGGACCCCGCGCTCGCCGCTCTCGTCGCCCTCAATATTCTATGGGCCGGCTGGCGGCTGGTGCGCCAGTCGGTGAGCGGCCTGATGGACGAGGCCGTGACGGCGGAAGCCGGCCGGCATATCCAGGGCGTGATCTCCGACAACGCGGAAGGCGCGATCGAGGCGCACGACGTCAAGACGCGCACGGCGGGCCGCGTCACGTTCATCGAGTTCCACCTGGTGGTGCCGGGCAAGATGACGGTCGCCACCTCGCACGGCATCTGCGACCGCATCGAGGCGGCGCTGACCAAGGCCGTGCCCGGCGCGCAGGTGCTGATCCACGTCGAGCCCGAGGACGAGGCCAAGCAGCACGGCGTGCCGGTGGTGTGAGGCTGCGGCTGGGGTGCTCGGGAGTCTTGAGCCGAAGCGGACGGACTCCGAGCAATTTCGTGCCGCCATCCTCTCCGTCATCCCGGCGCCGCGCGCAAGCGAACGCTTGCGGGCGGGACCAGGCCGGGACCCATGCAGCTTGCCACTTGCGCTCGGGCTCGGATGTGCCTGACGATGGCCCGCCGCTACACAGATGGCGACGATGCCCTATCGAGTGAAATGCCCCTGCGTCTACATCCTGGCCAGCGAGCGCAACGGCACGCTCTATATCGGCGTGACGAGCGATCTGTTTCAGCGCATCGCCCTGCACAAGCAGGACCTCATAAAGGGCTTCACCAAGAAATATCGCGTCCACCACCTCGTCTATTTCGAGACGCATCCGACGATGGAGACCGCCATCCGGCGCGAGAAGCAGCTCAAGGAATGGCGCCGATTGTGGAAGATCAGGCTGATCGAGGGCATGAACCCGGAGTGGGTCGACCTGTTCGACGAGGCGACGGGCGAGATCTTGGAGGGCCCTGCGGATCGGTCGCGGCGCACGCGTTGACCAGAAGAGTTGGCGGAGCGGTGCATGGGTCCCGGCCTGGTCCCACGCGCGCCCTGACGGGCACGCGTGGCGCCGGGATGACGACAATGGGAGCGCAGGCGCATGATAAACATCTGGCACTCTGCGACTTGGCAAAGGCTGCGGGCGCGTTGCTGCCGGCATCTCAGTAATAGATCACGCCGGGGCTGCCGCCGGCGGCGGGGATGACGTCGCCGTTGAGGGCAATCGCTTTGGGCGAGGCGAGGAAGACGACGACGTTGGCGATGTCTTCCGCCGTGATCAGCCTCTTGGCGAGGTTGCGACCCGCCATGCGCTTCTCGATCTCGGCTTCGGGCACGCCTTGTGCCTTCGCTTGCGCCGCCACCACGCCCGGCGTCTTCTCGGTGCGCGTGAGGCCCGGATGCACGCACACGGCGGCGATGCCGTGGGGCGAGAGCTCGTCGGCGAGGTTCTTGGTGAGCGCGGCCACGGCGACGTTGCGCATGGAGCCGATGATGGTGCCGGTGCTGCGCGCGGCGAGTCCGGAGACGTTGATGATGCGGCCCGACTTCTGCTTGATCATGTGCGGTGCCACCTCGCGCGCGGTGCGCAGATAGCCCATCACCTTGACGTTCATGTCGGCCCAGAAGTGCTCATTGGTGATCTCGCCGAGCGCCGGGGGCTTGCCCTGGCCACCGGGCTGCGCGGCGCAGTTGACCAGAATGTCGATGCGGCCGAAGGCGGAGGCGACCTCGGCAACCGCTTTCTTCACCGCGGCATCGTCGCCGGTGTCGGCACTCATGTGCAGGACCTTGCCGCCGCTCTCGCGTGAAATCTCCGCGGCGGCCGCTGCGAGGGCGGTGATGTCGCGCGCGATCAGGGCGACGTTGACGCCCTCCCTGGCGAGCTGCCGCGCGATCGCCTTGCCGATGCCGCGATTGCCGCCCGTGACGATCGCCGCCTTGCCTTTGAGCTCCAGGTCCATGGGTATGTTTCCTCGTTGGCCCGCCTATCGGGCTGGATAGTCGGGAGCCGAGCCGCCCGGTGTCAATCAGCCGTTGCACTGGCCCGGCCATGCCTTTGCTGATGGCCACGCCGGCGAAGCAGCCAAGGGGCGCAGATTCGGCCCGAGGCGTTGACAGGATCACCCCGTGCTGGCTCAAGTAATGCCGGGGCAGCCAGACCACGTCTAAGAAGCGGCGGATGGCCGCTTAGGAAGCATCTTCAGGAGGACTTTTCATGGCTCCAAGCAAACGGACTTTCATCGTGGCAGCGGGCGCCGCTGCCTTGTTGGTCGCGGCCGCAATGCCGACGGCCGAGGCGCAAGAGCGCAAATCGATCCGGTGGTCCACGGCCCAGGTCGGCTCCTACGGCTACACGATCGCCGCCTCGATGGCCAAGGTGCTCGAGCAGGCATTGGGCGGGGAATACACCGTCACCGTACAGCCCTATCAGTCGCCCACCGTTTCCATGAAGGCGGTGATGAATGGCGAGGCCGAGATCGCCTACGTCGCCGACATCGGCATGACCCAGTTTGCGGAGCGCGTCGGCCCGTTCAAGGACTTCCAGCCGACGAAGCCGGAGCTCGTGCACACCTGGTACGCCTATCCGATGGAGTCGATGATGGCGACATCGGCCAAGGAGGCCGACAAGTTCAAGTGCTGGAAGGATTTCAGCGGCAAGCCGGTGTACTTCACGCAAGCCGGCTTCCAGAACTGGCTCAACTGGCAGCGCATCTTCAAGACGCTCGGCTACGACTTCAAGCACGTGCAGATCGACAACAAGGCGAACGGCGACGCGCTCGAGCAGGGCACCATCGTGGGGTCCGCGATCTACACCACCGCGGGCCGCTCATTGCCGCCCTACTGGAAGGAGACCGAGGTGCGGATGGACATCAAGGTGATCAATCCGTGTCCGGATGAGGTCGCCAAGCTGAAGGCGGCGGGGCTGCCGGTCGCCGACGTGGATCCGAAGGGCGCCTTCGCCAAGGACGTGGGGCCCAAAACCCTGCAGGGCGTGCCGATCCTGTTCGGCTACAACGTGCGCCCCGACATGTCGGAGGCGGTCGTCTACAAGATGGTCAAGGCGTTCTACGACAAGCGGGA
>DATEVP010000161.1:0-7438 GCA_035258465.1 Hyphomicrobiaceae bacterium | reverse complement strand
GCTTCCCCAAGCCCGTCATCGCTGAGATCCAGGGCTATTGCATCGGCGGCGGCCTCAACCTGGCGATCGGCTGCGACTTGCGCTTCTGCACGGTCGGCTCGCGTTTCGCCCTCCCCGCGGCCAAGCTCGGCCTCGGCTACGGCTATGCGGGGCTCGAGCGCTTCATCGACACGGTCGGCCCGGCCAACACCAAGGACATCTTCTTTTCCGCCCGCCAGTTCGGCGCCGATGAGGCCCTCGCCATGGGCGTCGTCAACCGCGTGCTGCCGGAGGCGGAGCTCGCCCCCTTCGTCAAGGCCTATGTCGCGGCCATCGCCGACAACGCACCCCTGACCATTGCCGCCATCAAGCAGGCCAGCATCGAGGCGCTGAAGGCCGAAAAGGACCGCGACTTGAAGCTCGTCAGCGACATGGTGGCGCGCTGCTTTGACAGCCAGGACTACATCGAGGGGCGAAAAGCGTTTATGGAGAAGCGCAAGCCGGCATTCACCGGCAGATGAGATGCGCGCCGGCATGCGCCGGTCGGGGAGGAACGGTGTCTTCGGTCATCTTGCGCGGGCTGACCAAGCGCTTCGGCAGCCAAACCGCGCTCGACAACGTCTCGCTCGAAATCGCGCACGGCCAGCTCGTCTGCCTGCTGGGCCCCTCGGGTTGCGGCAAGACCACCGCGCTCCGCCTGCTCGCCGGCTTCACCGAGCCGACGGCGGGCGAGATCGCGCTCGGCGACCGCATCGTCTCCTCGCCCGCGCGCACCTTGCCGCCCGAGCAGCGCAACGTGTCGATGGTGTTCCAGAGCTACGCGCTGTGGCCGCACATGACGGTGGCCGCCAACATCGGCTACGGCCTCACGCTGCGCAAGCTCGACCGCACGACGATTGCCGCCAGGGTCGCCGCAATCCTCGCGACCACCCAGCTCGCTCCCTTCGCCGATCGTTATCCGGCCGAGCTCTCCGGCGGCCAGCAGCAGCGCGTGTCGCTCGCCCGCGCCCTGATCGTGGAGCCCGAGACCCTGCTGCTCGACGAGCCCCTGTCCAACCTCGACGCCAACCTGCGTGAGGAGATGCGCTTCGAGGTGCGCCGCCTGCACGACACCTACCGCTACACCACCATCTACGTCACCCACGACCAGGGCGAGGCGATGACCACGGCCGACCTCATCGCCGTCATGAATGCCGGCCGCATCGAGCAGCTGGGGACCCCGCAGGAGGTCTACGAGGAGCCTCGCTCGGAATTCGTCGCCCGGTTCTTGGGCGGCAGCAACATCATCCGCGGCAAGGCCCTAGATGCGGCCCGGCTGTCCATTGCCGGCACCGTCATCGAATGCCACGGCGAGCCGTTCGTGCGGGGAAGCGACGGCGCCGCCGCGATCCGCCAGCACGACATCCGCATCCTCCCGCTGCAGCCCAGGCCGGCGGACACCAACGCCGTTCAGGGCGCCGTCGTTCGCAACGTCTTTCTAGGTAGCACGCGCGACTATATCGTCGAGGCCCGAGACGGCACCCAGCTCCGCGTCACGGCGGCACCGGAGGTGAGCTTCGCGCCGGGCACGCAAGTGTGGCTGATCCTGCCGCGCGAGCGCTGCCGTGCGCTGGTCGCGTAAGACGGAAGCCGAGTTTTTGCACGACGCCAACACGCTAGGGTGTGCCCGGTGCCGGCCAATGTGGACATCAGGGGAACGACGGGGCGCGAATGACCCTGAGCGGCTATCGTGTGCCGAGCCTTCGGCTCACAACAGGTCGCAGAACTCTTCGACGGTAAGTCCAGCGTCGTCGATGATCTTGCGTAAGAGCCCGCGTTTGACGTCCTTACCGGCATGAACTGGAACCACCGTGCGGCGTGCGTGCCGGGTCATCGGCGTGCTCCATGACGTGATGGCTGCCCTTGATACGTACCACCTCCAAGCCGGACTTCTTGAGTGCCCGCACGACAGCGTCGCCCCGGAGCGACGGCAACCGCGCGCTCATGCTGCGACCGTCACCCGCTCGACCTCGGGCGCAATATCGGCAGGCACCGGCTCGCCTCGGGCCAAGCGGTGTTCGATGACCAGCTCGATCGCCTCGCGCGCGTTTGCCAGCGCCTCCTCGCGCGTATCGCCTTGGGTGCCGACCTCGGGCAGCGCGGGCACGGTTACGATGAAGCCACCTTCGCCGGCTGGCTCCAGGATAATGGTGTAGGTTCGGCTCATAATATCGAGGGTAGTTCCGAATTGTAGAATGTGCAAAGGGCGCGAGGCGAGCATAGCGCGATCGCGGTGGCTGTTAACAGCGATTTCCGCAGGCCCTCAACTGCATGAGGTTTCTCCCACAGCGTTGACGAATGGACGAATCCTATGGCTACGCAACTAAGGTCAACGTTAGATCGTAGGACGGCAAGCAAGCACAGACCTGTGTCCACGCTTTTCCGCCGAAGAGGTCGAGCGACAGGCCAACGCCTCGCGGCAGCTGACGTTTGCCGCATCGTGGCATACCCTGGTGGCGACAAGGTCTCGCTTCAGGGAAGAGACGGAGGAAACGAAACATGCCCAGGAGGAACGTTACGCGGCGCCATGTCGTGCAAGGTCTCGCCGCAACCCCGCTCGCGCTGCCGGTCCTCGGCCGGACGGCGCACGCAACCGCACCGCAGCCCACCAAAGTCACCCCCCTGCTGATCGAGGCCGCCCGCAAGGAGGGCAAGACGGTCTGGTACACCTCGGTCGACCTGCCGGTGGCCGAGCGCATCGCCAAGGCGTTCGAGGCCAAATATCCCGGCGTCGCCGTGCGCGTCGAGCGCTCGGGCGCGGAGCGCATCTACCAGCGCATCAGCCAGGAGTACGCGAGCAAGATCTACGCCGTCGACACGGTCAACAGCTCGGACGCGGCCCATTTCATCGCCTGGAAGCGCGAGGGGCTGCTCGCCCCCTATGTTCCAGACGACGTGGCACTCCACTACCCGCCCGAGCACAGGGACCCCGACGGCCTCTTTGCCACGTGGCGCGGCACGCTGTGCGTCATCGGCTACAACACCAAGCTGGTGAAGCTCGAGGAAGCGCCCAAGAGCTATGCCGACCTGCTCGACCCCAAGTGGTTCGGCAAGATCGTCAAGGCGCATCCCGGCTACAGCGGCACCATCATGACCGCCACCTACCAGATGGCGCGCGACCTCGGCTGGCAGTACTTCGAGAAGCTGAGCGCGCAGAAGGTGATGCAGGTGCAGTCGGCCGCCGATCCGCCCAAGAAGCTTGCGCTCGGCGAGCGTGCAATCATGGCCGACGGTGTCGAATACGGCTTGTTCCAGCTCAAGGAGAAGGGCGAAACCGTCGAGATCGTCTATCCCAGCGAAGGCACGCCCATCATCATCGGCCCCTCGGGCATCATGAAGGCTGCGCCCAACCCCAACGCTGCGCGCCTGCTGCATAGCTTCATGTTCTCGGCCGAATGCCAGCAGCTGATGGTCGATGCCGGCGGCCTGCGCTCGTTCCATGCGCTGGTCAAGGACAAGGCCGGCCGCAAACCCCTGCGCGACATCAAGCTGATGAAGGACGACGCCGCCGCGGTCGAACGCCAAGCCGACGACATCAAGGCGCGCTACGTCAAGTATTTCAAGGTGTGAGGCGCGCCAGGCGCAACCATCGACATGGCGCAGCAATTTGTGGGACGGTGCGGCCGACCTCAGTCCTGCGCGGGTGAAAGGATCGTCATGGGCAACGATCATGAGCTTGCCGGCCGCGTCGCCGTCGTCACGGGCGCGGGGCGCAACATCGGCCGCGCCATCGCCCTTGCGCTGGCGGACGGGGGCGCCGCGGTGGCGCTCAACGGCCGCGCCGACCGCGCCGGCGTCGAGGCTGTCGTCGGCGAGATCGAATCCAGGGGCGGCAAGGCATTTGCCGTGATGGCCGACGTCACCGACGAGGCCGCCGTCGCCCGCATGATGGAGGCCACGGCCGAGCGCTTCGGCGGCATCGATATCCTGGTCAACAACGCCGCCGTCCGGCCCGAGCAATCGTTGGAGGCGATGTCGCTCGCCGACTGGCGCTCGGTCCTGGCCGTCATCCTCGACGGCGCCTTCATCACCGTGAAGGCCGCCCTCCCGTATCTCAAAAGGAGCGAGGCCGGCACGGTCCTCAACATCGGCGGCGTCTCCGGGCACACCGGCACCAAGGATCGCGCACACGTGGTGACGGCCAAGGCCGGGCTGGTCGGCCTGACGCGGGCGCTGGCGCACGACCTCGCCGATGCCGGGATCACCGCCAACTGCGTTGTTCCCGGCCTGATCGACACCAAGCGCGACCCGAATGCCCCCTTGCCCCACCATCACAACGTCAAGACGACGCTCAGCGGCCGTTTCGGCCTGCCGCAGGAGATTGCCGCCGCCGTGCGTTTCCTCGCCGGTCCCGATGCGCGCTACATCACGGGGCAGACGCTGCACGTCAACGGCGGCGTCTATCTCGGCTGAGTCGCACGCACGGGGGAGACCGCTTTGACCGTCGCGGCACTGCAGGCACGCTTCGCGCAGGCCTCCATCCGGCGCATGGACGTGTCCGGCGTGGTGATGGCGGTGTTTGCGGCCATCCTATGCCTGTTGATCGTGCTGCCGATCGCCTGGCTCCTGGTCTTTGCCCTCACCGACCGGGCGGGCCACCTGACGCTCGCCAACTTCCGCTGGGTCTTCACCGAACCCGCCTTCGTCGAGCCGCTGCTGACGACCTTCACCATCGCGATCTCGGTCAGCGCCATTTGCTGCCTCGTCGCCGCGCCCATGGGCTGGATCGTCGCGCGCACCGACATGCCGCTGCGGCACACCGTTCGCATGCTCGTGATGGCGTCGTTCGTGACCCCGCCGTTCCTGGGCGCCATCGCCTGGGAGCTGCTGGCAGCCCCCAACAGCGGCCTCCTGAACCAGCTCTACCGCGCCGCGACGGGCGCCGGCCGCGACACGGTCTTGTTCGACATCTACACCCTGACGGGCCTGATCTTCGTCATCTCCTGCTACACGTTCCCCTACGTCTTTGTGCTGCTCGCCAACGCGCTCGACCGCATTCCGGGCGACCTGGAGGATGCCTCCGCCATGCTCGGGGCGCCGGCCTGGTGGACCGCCTGGCGCATCACCATCCCGCTGGCGCTGCCGGCGCTGGCCGCAGGCGCGCTCGTCGCCTTCCTGCAGGCCATGACGCTGTTCGGCTCGCCGGCGATCCTGGCGCTGCCCGCCGGCTTCCACACCATGACGACCAAGATCTGGAGCCTGTTCCAGTATCCGCCCAAGCCCGAGCTGGCGGCGGCGGCTTCGCTGCCGCTGTTGGTGCTGACCATCATCCTGTTGCGCGCGCAGGCCATGGTGCTCGGCCGGCGCGGCTATACCGTGATCGGTGGCAGAGGCGGGCCCCCGCGCCTCGTGCCTTTGCGGGCGCTGCGCTGGCCGGCGTTCGCGCTCTGCTTTGCGGTGCTGTGCCTGCCGGTGTTCCTGCCCTACGGCGCGCTCCTCAACGCGGCCTTCTCGCGCATCCCCTCCCAGCTGCTGACGCTGCAGACGATGACGCTGCACAATTTCAACTTCGTCTTCTTCGAGCTCTCGGCCACCAAGCTCGCCATGAGGAACACCTTCCTGCTCGGCGCCATGGCCGCCACCTGCGGCACCGCGCTGGCGCTGGTGATCGCCTACTTGAGCGCGCGCGCCGCGATTGCCGGTCATCGCACTTTGGCATTCCTCGCCACCGCGCCGATCGCCATCCCCGGCATCGTGCTCGGCGTCGGCCTGTTCCTCGCCTATACGCGCGGGCCGATCGTGCTCTATGGCACGCTGTGGATCCTGCTGCTGGCCTACGTCACGATCGAGCTGCCCGCGGCCTACCAGCAGCTGCGCGCCTCGTTTCACGCCGTCAGCCCCGAGCTCGAGGAGGCAAGCCGCATCCTGGGCGCGACGCGCCTGCGAACCCTGCGCGACGTCACCGCGCCGCTGCTCGGCCCCAGCCTGATCGCCACCTGGTGCTTTATTTTCGTGGCGGTGGTGCGCGAGCTTTCCGCCGCCGTCATACTCTTTACGTCGGAGACCAAGGTGCTCTCCGTGCTCATCTTCGACCTCAAGGAGAGCGGCGATCTCGCCGCCATCGCCGTCCTTGGCCTCACCATGCTGATCCTCACCGCCGCCGTCGTCATCGCCGCCAACCGCCTCCCCGGCTTCTCTGGTGTGCGCCTGCGCAACAACTGACTCGACCCCGTCCTGAGCCCGTCGAAGGGCGGCTGGAAGGCACCGTCGCGGCCGCATGGTTCGACAAGCTCACCACGCGGGGCTCGGTCTTGCTCCAACCTCAGTCCTGAGCTTGTCGAAGGACGGGATATGTGCACCCTCGGTGCTCCGGCCATGCCATATCAGTGGCGCCGACTGCGGGCAGCGCATCGCGAGGAGAAGCCATGACCAAATCCGTACTCGGTATCGTCGGCGGCAGCGGGCTCTACGACATTCCCGCGCTGAAGAACGTGCATTGGGAGGCCGTCAACTCCCCGTTCGGCACCCCCTCCGACCAGATCCTGTTCGCCGACCTCGACGGGCTGCCGATCCGCTTTCTTCCCCGGCACGGGCGCGGCCACAAGGTGCCGCCGTCGGCCATCGACTTCCGCGCCAACATCGACGCCCTCAAGCGTGCCGGCGTGACGGACCTGGTCTCGGTCTCGGCCTGCGGCTCGCTCAAGGAGGCGCTCCCCCCCGGGCACTTCGTGCTGGTCGACCAGTTCATCGACCGCACGTTTGCGCGCGCCAAGAGCTTCTTCGGCCCCGGCTGCGTCGCGCACGTGTCGATGGCCGATCCGGTCAGCCCGCTGCTGGTCGATGCGGTGGAGCAGGCGGCAAAGGAGGCGAGGATCCCCTACACCCGCGGCGGCACCTACCTCGTCATGGAGGGCCCGCAGTTCTCCACGCGCGCGGAAAGCAACCTCTACCGCAGCTGGGGCTGCGACGTGATCGGCATGACCAACATGCCGGAGGCCAAGCTCGCGCGCGAGGCCGAGATCTGCTACGCCACCGTCGCCATGGTGACGGACTACGACTGCTGGCACGCCGAGCACGCCGAGGTCGACGTCGCCGCCGTCATCAAGGTGCTGATGGCCAACGTCGACAAGGCCCACACCCTCATCGAGAAGCTGGCGCACGCCTTCCCGCGCGAGCACCCGCCCTGCCCGATCGGCTCCGACCGGGCGCTGGACGTCGCCATCATCACGCCGCCCGACGCCCGCGACCCGGGCCTGCTCAAGAAGCTCGACGCCGTCGCCGGCCGCGTGCTCGGCAATCGCTGACGAGCATGTCCACCAACGTCATGCCCGCGCAGGCGGGCATCCACGCCAGGTGGTTGCGGGCACTCGATTGCCACGAGCATACTTGCGTGGAGCCCCATCTTCGCGGGGATGACGAGCATGTTCGCCTCGCAGCGGCTTCCGCTCGAGGGCTTGCAAGGCGAGGGGAGCGGGGGCGC
>DATEVP010000160.1:0-2266 GCA_035258465.1 Hyphomicrobiaceae bacterium | reverse complement strand
CCCACAAATGTTCGGTTTCGGAGGATACCCCCCCCCCCGACCCCTCCCCGCTCGCCCTCGGGCTCTCGACACGAACGGAGTGCCCACAGGCAGCCCGAGGGCAAGGGGGAGGGGAGCCCGCGCAAGCCGCCCCAAGAGTCGGCGGCCGACAACAAATAGGGAAACGTCAAAGGAGAGGAAGCCGATGCCATCCATCAAAGGTCTTTGTGTTGCCGGATTGGCCGCCTGCGCCGTCGCCACGGCGACGCCCGCACACGCGGCCGAGCAGAATTGGAAGATGCAGACCGAGTGGGGCGGCGGGCCGCTGATGGAGCTCGGCGCCAAGGCCTTCGCCGATCGCGTGAAGCTCCTCACCGACGGCCGCATCGAGGTGCAGGTGCTGCCCGTCGGCACGCTGGCCAAGGGCCTCGAGTCGCGCACCGCCGTTGCCAACGGCGTCGCCGAGGCCTGCCACACCTGGATCGGCTACGACTGGGGCAAGGACAAGACCACGGTCCTGTTCGGCGGCTTCTCGGGCTCGATGGACAGCGAGCGCATGCTGCACTGGATCTACGAGGGCGGCGGGCTGGAGATGTGGCGCCAGTTCAACGAGGAGAAGTTCGGCCTGGTGTCGATGCCGATGTTCGCGCGCACGGCCGAGGCGTTCTTGCACTCGCGCAAGCCCGTGCGGACCATGGACGATCTCAAGGGCCTGAAGCTGAGGACCGCCGGCGCTTGGCTCGAAATATCCAAGTCGCTGGGCGCGGCTTCGGTCACCACGCCGGGCCCGGAGACCTATCCCATGCTCGAGCGCGGTGCCATCGACGCCACCGAGTGGGGCACGCTCTACGAGAACATCTCGATGGGCTTCCACAAGATCGCCAAGTACGTGATCATCCCCGGCGTGCACCAGCCGTCGGCCCCCTTCGAGCTGTGCGTCAACAAGGCGGCCTGGGGCAAGCTCTCCGACCGCGACAAGAAAATGGTCGAGATCGCCGCCAAGCAGGTGACGCTGGAGAGCTGGATGCGCATCGGCGCCGAGGACGCCAAGGCGCTCAAGTTCTTCCGCGAGCAGGGCAACGAGATCATCGAGCTGTCGCCCGAGGTGCAGAAGGCGACCAAGGAGATGTCGATCAAGTGGGCGGACGAGCAGGCCAAGACCAACCCCTGGTTCCAGAAGGTGTGGGACAGCCAGCGCGCGTTCGAGAAGCTCTGGGAGAACGCCTCCAGCTATCGTAACCTCAAGAATTGAGCCTGGATCGGGGCCGGACGCCCGCGTCACGGCCCCGTCCTCGACCTGCACGCCTCGGGGGAGCCGATGGGAGGACTGCTGCGGCTCATCGAGCGCATCTCGGGGCTGTCGGGTAAGACCACCGCATGGCTGGTGTTGCCGCTGATCGCCGCCACCGTCTACGACGTGGTGGCGCGCTACGTCTTCAATGCGCCGACGCAATGGGCCTTCGAGATCGCGTACATGGCGATGGGCGCGCACGCGCTGCTCGGCATGGCGTTCACCCTGCGCGAGGGCGGCCACATCCGCATCGATGCCTTCAGCCAGAAATTCTCGCAAGGCACCAAGGCCCTCATCGATCTTGTCGGCTACGCGGTCTTCGTCCTGCCCTGCCTCGTGTGGATCACGTGGTCGCTGTGGGACTACTGGGTGAAGGCTCTCAACACGCACGAGCTCTCGGGCCAGTCGGCGTGGAACCCCATCATCTGGCCGTTCAAGCTCGTCTTCTTCGTCGCCTTCGTGCTCCTGGTCCTTCAGATCCTCGCCGAGATCGTCAAGGCGATCCTGTATCTTTCGGGCAGCCGCGCCAGCTACGGGGGAACCGCCGGCGATGGGAAAGTCTAGATGCTAGGTGCGGCCGCCCTGCTGATGTTCCCGGCGTTGCTGTTTGCCCTGTTCATCGGCTTTCCCGTCGCCTTCTCGATGATCGCGGTTGCCTTCGGCTTCGGCTACTGGGCATTCGGGCCGTCGGTGATCTTCCAGTTCATCCAGAAGATCGACGCCATGGCGTCGAACTTCGTGCTGGCGGCGGTGCCGCTGTTCATCTTCATGGGCGCCATGCTGGAACGGGCCGGCATCGCCGAGCGGCTGTTCGAGGCGATCCACCTGTGGACGCGCCGCCTGCCCGGCGGGCTCGCCATCGGCACCATCCTCATGTGCGTGGTGTTTGCCGCCTCGTCGGGCGTGATCGGGGCCACCGAGACCGTGGTCGGCCTGCTGACGATTCCCGTCATGCTCCGCTACAAGTACGACAAGGCGCTGATCTCGGGTGTGATC
>DATEVP010000159.1:0-10425 GCA_035258465.1 Hyphomicrobiaceae bacterium | reverse complement strand
CCTAACCCTCTCCCCGTTCGCGCTGAAGAAGCGCGACGGGGAGAGGGGACTAAGTCAGCCTGCGCCGCGCGTCTTGGTCTCGCCGCGCTTGGCATGCCGTTCCAGGAACTCGATCATGGCGCCCGCCACGTCCGCGCCGCTCGCCTGCTCCATGCCCTCGATGCCGGGCGAGGAGTTCACCTCGATCACCAGCGGGCCGCGGTTGGAGCGCAGCAGATCGACGCCGGCGACATTGAGGCCCAAGACCTCGGCCGCGCGGATCGCCGCCCGCCGCTCGTCCTCGGAGATCACCACGGCGTCGGCCTTGCCGCCGCGATGCAGGTTGGCGCGGAAGTCTCCCATCCGGCCGGAGCGCAGCATGCTGGCGACCACGGCGCCGCCCACCACCAGGGCACGGATGTCGTTGCCGCCCGCCTCCTTGATGAACTCCTGCACCAGGATGTTCATGTTGGCGGCGCTGAAGGCCTCGATGATCGACTTGGCGGAGGTGGCCGTCTCGGCGAGGATGACGCCGCGCCCCTGCGTGCCCTCCAGCAGCTTGATGACGCAGGGCGTGCCGCCCACCTCCTTGATCACGTCCTCGGCGCGCCGGGGGCCGTGGGCGAAGGCCGTCACCGGCAGGCCGATGCCCTCGCGCGCCAGGAGTTGCAGCGCGCGCAGCTTGTCGCGCGAGCGGCCGATCGCCACGCTCTCGTTCAGCGGGAAGACGCCCTGCACCTCGAACTGGCGCAGGACGGCCAGGCCGTAATGCGTGATCGAGGCGCCGATGCGCGGGATGACGGCGTCGTAGAGCGGCAGCTGGCGCCCGCCGTGCCACAGCGTGGGCTTGCTCGACGTGATGTTCATGTGCACGTGCAGCGTGTTGATCACGTCGATCTCGTGCCCGCGCGCACGCGCCGCCTCCACGATCCGCCGGTGCGAATAGAGGCTCGGATTGCGCGCGAGCATCACGAGTTTCAAGTCGGTCCTCCGCTGCGCCGCGCCCATGCCTCGATTGGCCTGCGCGCAGCGCCCGTGTCTCTAACTTGGGGTTCTCTGATAGTCCAACCCACGGGCTGCGGCCAGACGGCTCGCCGGCCCAAGGCACAGACCTCGCGGAAAACATGGGGATTCGGGCCCGAAGCGGCTTCCAGGCTCCGTCAAGCCGAGGCAACGCGCCATCTACTGCCGCGGCACGGCGTACCCGTTTTGAGCCGGCGCGCTGGCCGCGGCTTCATCGGGGTCGATGCCGGCATAGAACAGCCAGGCAAGGAGCACGACCATGACGAGGAGAATGAGCAGCCCAAAGGCCGCGCGGCGCAATGCCCAGCCGAGCGTCGCCAATTGCGGCCGAGGCTCGATCTCAAGGGCTATTTCGGGAGGTCCGGAAGAAGAAGACACGTTTCAAACATCCCCCTTTTGCCGAACGATATCTCGATCGGATACGGCCCCCGCCATGGCCGACAATGGGGGTATCAAAATAGGCGCCGTCAAGGCGCCGCATCGGACGCGCGCAATGTGGCGCCACTTCTGCAGCCAGCTGTGGCGCGGATGCGACAGCCATCATGGGCGCGCGCATCACTGGCGCGCGTCATCGCACGCGCCGGCCGAAGGCGAGGATAGCCGACAGCGGCAACACCAAGCCGATGACGATCCACGCAATGACCAGCGCCGGCAGATTGGCATAGTCGCCGCGGCCGACCGGAAAGATAAGGTTGAGGTACTTGGTGCCGAGCCCACCGGCCGTCAGCGCGAGGTTCATCAGCGATGCCATCAGCGCGAACCAGGTCGCGCGATGGCCCGACGGGGCGTAGATCGCGACCAGCGTCAGCAGCGGAATCATGCTGAGCTGCAGGAGCGGAGACGCCGCTGCCGCGTCGAAAAGGGCGATGCTGCGCGCACCGATGCCGAATAACCGCTCGGTGGTGGCATGGAACTCGTACACCAGGACCAGGGTGGGCAGCGCAAGGATGGTGCCGAGCACCGTGATCCAGAGGAGGACGCTGGTCACCGGCTTGCGCGTGATGAAATCGGAGAACAGCCAGACGGCGATAAGGGCGATGGCGGCGCCGAGCTGCTGGAGCACGCCGTAGAACGCCTCGTCGAAGCCGAGCACATCGATGGTGAACCAGCGATAGCCTTCGCCGATGCCAGGCACGGAGCGGAAGGCGAAGATGATGATGGCGGCATAGATGATGCGCAGCTGCGTGGGGTGGTCGATCTCGTGCGTAACGCGACCCAGCATCCAGATGACCACCGCCATCGATACCAGGAATACAATCTCCTGATTGAAGGGAATGGGGCTAAAAGCCAGCGCGACGACGAAGGCACCGAAGATGATGCCGCCGCCGAGGATGCGCCAGTCGGTTGGCCGCTGCTCGCTCGTCTCCAGGCGCACGAGCAGGACGCCGGTTACGGAGATCAGCGGCACGATCACGCCGAGCAGGAATACGCTCTGGTAGGACAGGAGCTGGGCCAACCAGCCGGCCAGACCGGCCACGGAGACAATGCCCAGCGACAGCGCCAGGCGGCCCAGCACCTGAACCATGCCGAGGTCGTGGTCGATATCGGCTTTCGGCCGGGGAGTGCCGTCGGGGTTGCGCCTGGGCACCACCTCCGTGCTCATGGCATCGGCGACCACATCCTGAAGCACGGCCCCCGTGACGGTCATGATGGCGGCCACGACGTAGAGCGCATCGGGGCGCATGACCGTGATCCAGCCGCCCGCGGCTCCAGACAGAAGGACAAAGCTGATGGCAACCATGCCGGCGCCGATGAAGACATAGATGCGCCGCTGCGAGCCCAGCACCGGCACGGTGTCGACCAGCTCGCCGAACACCATTTTTATGGTCCACGGCAAGGTGAACCAGACCGCCAGCGAGGCGAGCTCGGCGGGTGACCAGCTCAGCTCTTTCTTGACCCAGAACGTCTCGGCGACGGCCGTCAGTCCCAGAGCCCCGTAGGCGAAATAGACCATGAGCAGGGGCAGGTACTCGCGCCGCATGGAGCGCACCGGTGCCAAGAGGGCGCGCTCGATCTGCTGCTTCCAGTAATCGGCAGGCTTGGGCGTGATGGCATCCATCGGGCACATCCGGCTGCGGCGGGTCGCGGCGAACATGCAGGGCGGATGCGGCTGCCGCAAGGCTGTGCGATGGGAGCCCGAGAAAACGCCGCAATATCTAAAGTTTAAGGCAAACTGCCGAGCCCGCTTTCAGCGCGCGTGAGCACCCGTTGCGCAATATCGAAGCCTCGAAGTGCTCCACGTCCGAGAGCAGGGGGATATGTTGAAGCTCTACGCGCAGGCACGCGACTGCCTTTCCGCCATCCGTCGGTTGGCCGATGCACGCCGCCGAGCGTCGCAATTCGGCACCGACGAGCGAGGTGTGGTGGCGATGATCTTCGCCATCACGTTCTGCGCCATTTTCCTGGCCGTCGCTGTCGCCATCGACTTCGCGCGCACGGAGACCGAATACGTGCGCGTGCAGAACGCCACCGACGCCGCAGCGCTTGCGGCTTCTCACCGGCTTGGCCTGCCCGATGAGCAGACCTCTGGTCCGGCCTATGCCAGCGCCTATTTCGAGGCCAACACGATCAAGCACAAGGATGTCGGCACGCTGAACAGCGTGAGCCTGGACGCCGACAAAGGCGAGGTGCAGGCGAAAGCGCGCGGCAACATGCTGACGAGCCTGCTCAAGGCCGTCGGCATCAAGGAGATCGGCTTCGGCGTCGGCGCATTGGTGAAGAAGGGCAAGGGGACGATCGAGGTCGCCCTCGTGCTCGACAACTCGGGGTCCATGGCCGGCCAGCCGATCGTCGACCTGCGCACCGCCACCCAGAACCTCGTCAATGTGCTCTATGCAGGCTACGAGGGCACCGACAAGGTGAAGATAAGCCTGGTGCCGTTCGCAGCCGCCGTGAACGTCGGGACGCAGAATCAGGGCGCGGCTTGGATTGACGCAACGGGTGCCTCGCCCGTGCATTACGAGAATTTCGCCGAGCCCAAGACCCGCTTCCAGGCGCTCTCGGACATGGGCGTGGCCTGGGCCGGCTGCGTCGAGGTGCGCCCGAGCCCGCACGATGTCACCGACAGCCCCGCAAGTGCCGGCACGCCGGCGAGCCTGTTCGTGCCGATGTTCAACCCGGACGAGCCGGACAGCGCCAACAGTGGCGGCAACTCCTACAACAACAACTACATCCCCGACGACGGCGGCACATGCCCGCAACCGGAGTTGACCTGCCTGAGGACGAACAGCAGGGGCAATTGCACGACGTGGTCGACCCCGCCACCCATTCCTCCAGCGGAAGCACAGGCGCGCACCTGCAAATACCAGGGCGCCTCCATCGGCACGGCGCAGGGGCCCAACTACCGGTGCGATTCCAAGCCGATCCTGCCGCTGACCACGGACAAGGCGTCCGTCCTGGGTGTCGTGCAAACGATGATCGCCAAGGGCGGCACCAACATCCTGGAAGGCCTGATGTGGGGCTGGCGCGTGCTGTCGCCCGAGGCGCCGTTCACCGAGGGACGCGCCTATGGCGACCCGGAGAACAGCAAGTACATCATCTTGATGACGGACGGCGAGAATTGGCACCAGGCCATGTCGAACCACAACAAGTCGACCTATCATTCGTTCGGCTACGCCAGCAAGGGCCGTCTCGGCACGACCTACACCACGACCGCCCTCATCAATCAGATGAACTCCAAGACGCTGGCCGCATGCCAGAATGCCAAAGCCGCCGGCATCAAGGTCTACACCGTCGCTTTCCGCCTGGAGAACGACGCCAATACGCGGGCGATGCTCACGAGCTGCGCCTCGAGCGCCGCCGAGGCCTACGCGGCAAGCGACGGCACGACGCTGGTCCAATCTTTCGAATCGATTGCCCGAGAAATTGCCAAGCTGCGCATCGCCGGCTGACGCGGCCCGCCTGCCAAGGCGGGTTCACGCAGCCTTTGTGCACAGCAATCCAGGCCGGCGCGGCTGGAGCCCATTTTCCATGGCGCGCCAATCCCATCGGTGAACTGCCTTTCGTCCCGACAACCTGTTGAGCGCTTGGGGAGAACCCGCGGCCGGACAGGCGTCCACTGGCGGATTGCGTCCATATCCCGCAAGACTGCGGACGATGTCGCAGTAAGCGTGTGTTTCGGGGTCACGCGTCCGGCAAGGGTATTCGGGCCGGGATGGCGGCAATCAGCGGGGTCGGTCTGTCATGTCGATGTTGCAGCGTCGCTGCACCTGGAGACGCGCGCTCGGGCTTGCGCTGTCGCTGGCCGGGGCTGCCGCTCCGGCGGCGCCAGTTACAGCTCAGACGAGCCCGCGCGACCCCTTCGCGCTAACCGAGCCCGAGCACAAATCGCATATCGTCATTCCGCCGCTCACCCGCTTTCCCATCACCCGCCGCATCACCATCGGCCTCGACAAGTCGATGCTGATCGAGATGCCCCTCGACCTGCAGAACGTGCTGGTGTCGAACCCGGAGGTTCTGGACGCCGTCGTGCAGTCCTCGCGCCAGGTCTATCTGCTGGCCAAGGACGTGGGCGACGCCAACGCCTTCTTCATGGGGCCCGACGGGCAGAAGCTCGTTCTTCTCGAGGTGACGGTTGCGCGCGACCTGACCACGCTTGCCGATGCTTTGACCCGGCTCCTGCCAGGGTCGCGCATCAATGTGGAGGCGCTCGGCGACAACGTCGTGCTCACGGGCAGCGTCGTCAATCCCATCGACGCCAACCGCGCCGCCGAGCTCGCCGCCCGCTACACCAAGAAGAAAGATGCCGTGGTCAACATGCTCAGCGTCGGCGCCAAGGAGCAGGTGCTGCTCAAGGTGCAGGTCGCCGAGATGCAGCGCGACGCCATCCGCCGCCTCGGCGTCAATCTGCCTAGCGCCATTCTGAACTCGGGCAGCATCACCTTCACGAAAGTCATCCAGAATGTCTTTCCGGCGACGTCCTCGATCGTGCCCGGCTCCGCCTCGGGCGGGCCGGCCGCCCTACCCTTCGTGTTCGCCGGAGAGGCGGCGCAGACGACTTGGTCGTCGGGCAACAACACCGTCTCCGCACTGGTGCAGGCCTTGGAGCGCGCCGGCCTTATCCGGACGCTGGCCGAGCCGAACCTCACGGCCATCTCCGGCGAGACGGCAAAGTTCCTGGCGGGCGGCGAGTTTCCGGTTCCGATGGTGTCGGGCAGCGGCGCCGACCGGCAGATCTCCGTTAGCTGGAAGGAGTTTGGCGTGAAGGTCTCGTTCAAGCCCGTGGTGATGACCGAGGGCCGCATCAGCCTCACCATCTCGGCGGAGGTGAGCGAGCTTTCCTCCGACGGGGCCGTGACCGTGAACGACATCTCCATTCTAGCGCTCAAGGTGCGCCGCGCCGAGACCACGCTCGAGCTCCCCAGCGGCGGCACGCTGGCCATGGCCGGCCTGTTGTCGGACGAGACGCGCCAGAGTGTGGAAGGGGTGCCGGGCGTCAAGAACCTGCCAGTGCTCGGCCTGCTGTTTCGCAGCAACGACTACAGGCGCAGGGAAAGCGAGCTGGTGATCCTCGTCACGCCCTATCTCGCGACGCACGCGGCGCGATCGGAGTTTGCGCGCCCCGATGGCGGCTTTGCCCCGTCGAGCACGCTGCGCGAGCTGTTCATGGGCCACATCAACCGGATCTACGGCTCTCCGGACCGCCCGCCGCAAGGGCGCTACGAAGGCGACTACGGCTTCATCATCGACTATCCGGACGCGGGGGTGAAAGGATGAAGGTCGCGCAACGACGGCTGCCGGCCGCGCCCGGCCTCTCGGCGCGCAAGTTGGCGCTGGCCGCCGCCTGCGGGCTGCTCGTGTCCGCCTGCGACGACGGCTCCCAGCTCGGGCACCACCGGCTCGACAATGCGTCCGCCGTCGGCTTGAGCAATCCCGAGCTGCGTCATCCCATCGCCTTCAAGCGGCGCGCCGAGAGCCTCGATGTCGAGGTGCCGGCGGGCGCGGAAGGATTGAGCGCCAACCAGCACGTCGACGTCTACCGCTTCCTGCAGCGCTACAAGCACGAGGCCGTCGGGCGGCTCGCCATCTCGGTGCCGAGCGAGGCGCGCGACCGGGCCGCCATCGCCCGCTCGGTGCAGGGCATTCAGGCACACGTGGCGGCAGCCGGCGTCGACTACCGGATGCTGCGCGGGAGCCAAGGACCTCGCCTCGGCGACGTTCCATCCATACGGCTCGCCTACCAGCGCCCTGTGGCCGTGCCGCCCGACTGCGATCGCTGGCCGGAGGACGTCGGGCGCAACGAGGAGCGCATTCCCTATCCGAACTGGGGCTGTGCCACACAGCGCAACCTGGCCGTCATGGTCGACAACGCGCGCGATTTGCGCCAGCCGCAGGCGGAAGATCCGCGCTCCAGCGAACGGCGCAGCGCCACCTGGTCGGCCTACGTCGGCAGCGCGCCCAAGCCGGCCGCCGACGCCGGCGACGACAAGAAAACCAGCCCAACGGCCCCCAAGAAATAGCGCCGCCGCGCTCGGCTCGCGCCGCTTCCATCGCGGCGGTTTTGCATGGCAGCGCTTGTATTGCGCTGCCCGAGCCGGTAGCCTGCACACACTCTGCCCCATAGATCGTAGGACAAGCGCAACGGAGAGTTCCCGTGACGTTCGAGCTTCCCAAACTTCCCTACGCTTACGACGCGCTCGGCCCGCACATGTCGGCCGAGACGCTCCAATTCCACCACGACAAGCACCATCAGGCTTATGTCGACAACGGCAACAAGCTCGCCGGGGCCGGCACGAAGTACGCCGGCAAGAGCCTCGAGGCGATTTGCAAGGAGGCGTTCGCGGCCAAGGACGCCCCGGTCATCAACAACGTCGGCCAGCACTACAACCACATCCACTTCTGGCAGTGGATGAAGAAGGGCGGCGGCGGCAAGAAATTGCCGGCCAAGCTGCAGACGATGGTCGACAAGGACCTCGGCGGCTTCGACAAGATGCGCACCGATTTCGTGCAGGCCGGCGTGACGCAGTTCGGCTCGGGCTGGGCCTGGCTCGCCGTCAAGGACGGCAAATTGCAGGTTCTCAAGACGCCCAACGGCGAGAACCCGCTGATGACGGGCGCTCAGCCGATCCTGGGCGTCGACGTGTGGGAGCACAGCTATTACATCGACTACCGCAACGCGCGGCCCAAGTACCTCGAGGCCTGGTTCGACAACCTGGTGAACTGGGAGTACGCCGAGGCGATGCTGGGCAAGGCGTAAGCAGCGGGCTGAGGGCGTCGCGTCTGCCGTTGTGGATGGGCGCGATGCCGAAGTGCGGCGCCGGCCAACTCATCGCCGCTGCGCCTCGCGCTCGCCGAGCGTCGCCTGCAGGCAGGCGCGGCGGCGGGCGCTGGTATCCAGGCAGAGGTCCAAACCATCCAAGAGCCGGCTCTGCGCGCGGTAGGTGGCGGCGAGACAGGGCCGGTCGTCCTGGCAGCCGTTGCGGGCCTCCCTCCATCGGAAGTGCCAGTAGCGCAGCCCCAGATATTGCCCCAACGTCACGCGCCGCGTGAAGCCCGCAAGCCTGCGCGCCAGCTGCTCGTCGATGCGGGACAACTGCCCATCGGCGCAGATCGCCTTCTCCGCCTGCTCGAGGCGGGGCGCGCGGCAATCAAAGCTCGCCGCGGACACCCCCGATGGCGCAGCAACGAGCGCGAGGGCCGCGAGGCCGGCCAATCCTGCCGTCAATGTGCCGTGCATGGTCGTCCCTTTTTCGTGCTCTGTGCACGGTGGGGAAGCTTCGGTCCAGCACTTTGTTATGGCACACGGTGGACGAGACATTGGCTGCACGGCGGCATCGGATGGATCAGAAAATCATCCGCCCGCGCGACGCCACGTTGCGCACCGTCTTTGCGTGCCCGCGCGCCGCCTTGAAACACCGCTCCGTTGCGCGTAGAACGCACCGTTCTCGGTGGGGCGTAGCCAAGTGGTAAGGCAGCGGATTTTGGTTCCGCCATCCCCAGGTTCGAATCCTGGCGCCCCAGCCAGCCTCTCATCAAGCGATTTGGCTGTCACGACTTGTTTCATTCTCACTGCCGGAATGCCGTCCAGAGATGCTCCAATCCTCGGTATGCGCAGCTATGTTGGCCCAACATTGCAACTCACCCTACAACCGAGTCATTTGAGTCACTCCGCCAACCGACACCCCGTCGCCATGTCCCCAACCGCAATCAGGCCGCGCTTTCTCCTCGACCATCTCGCTCGCCACGAGGCCGCCTGGTCAAAACGCCACGAACTCATCGCCGCCCGTGACGATAAGCACCGGGAGCTCAACCGACGATACGGCTTCCGTGACCCAGACGGTTCGATTCCTATTGGCTTCCGGAGCCACGTAAATCTGCCCTACAAGGCCGAATACGACCGCATCGAGAATGATTTCCGCCCCGCCTACGAAGCCATCACCACCGCCGCCGCCCAGGCCGATCGCGACCAAGGTATGACCATCTACGAGTTTTTGGTTCTCGATAACCTCGATGCCGCGGAGCGGGACAAGTTTCTGGTGGCCGCTCGTGCTGGCCGCCCTGTCGACTACGTCAGCCTTCGGGCCAACTCAGAGGTCAGCCGCCGCGCTGCCGGAGCCACTTTCGACAGCATGCCTCGACTGCTCCAAATGCTCACCTCTGACACCAGTTACGCCGTCAGACGTTGCCGCAAATTCCTGGCTCTGAAACCCTGGGATTCTTATGCCTGGCGCGCCATAGCGGCTTACCGCCTGCACTACAACCGCGCTCTACGCGACGCAGCCAAAAGCCTCCGATTCCAACCTCCACACTGATTTAACAACCCCGCCTCTATACCATGCGGGCCAAACCCGCCCTGCTCTCCCCACTCTCATCCGACAAAAGTTGCTTCACAAACCGGTCCTATGGTAGAATTACCATAGTTGCGAGGGGCATGACCGGATTGAAACCACTGCGCTGGATCGCCAGCAGCAAAGATGACCTGTCGGCCATGCCCAGGGAAGTTCGCCGCGATGTCGGTTATGCGCTCTATGTGGCGCAGCAAGGCGACAAGGACGCCGACGCCAAGGTGTTGACCGGTTTCGGTGGCGCCGGCGTCATCGAAGTCATCGCCCGGCACGATGGCGATACCTTCCGTGCCGTCTACACGGTGCGCTTCGCCGGCGTCGTCTACGTTCTGCACGCCTTCCAGAAGAAGGCGAAACGCGGCATTGCGACGCCCAGGAAGGAGATCGAGCTCATCCGCAAGCACCTGAAGCTCGCCGAGCGAGATCACAAACAACTTACCGCGATAGGAGAAGCACCATGAAGAAGAAACCCACCGTCACCCCCGGCAGCGGCAATGTCTTTGCCGACCTCGGTCTGCCGGACGCTGCCGCCGAGCTCGTCAAAGCGCAACTCACCTATCACATCGCCAAGCACATCAAGGCGCTTGGGCTTACACAAACGCAGGCCGCGCAGCGGCTTGGCGTTTCCCAGCCCGATATT
>DATEVP010000158.1:0-5403 GCA_035258465.1 Hyphomicrobiaceae bacterium | reverse complement strand
CTAGTCGCGCTCCACGCACATGGCCACGCCCATGCCGCCGCCGATGCACAGCGTGGCGAGGCCGCGTTTTGCATTGCGGCGCTTCATCTCGAACAGGAGCGTGTTGAGCACGCGCGCGCCCGAGGCACCGATGGGGTGGCCGATGGCAATGGCGCCGCCGTTGACGTTAACCTTCTCGGTATCCCAGCCGAGGCCCTTGTTGACCGCGCAGGCCTGGGCCGCGAACGCCTCGTTGGCCTCGATCAGGTCGAGGTCCTTCACCGTCCAGCCGGCCTTCTCGAGCGCCTTCTTGGACGCGGGGATCGGCCCCGTTCCCATGATCGAGGGATCGACGCCCGCGTGCGCCCAGGAGACGATGCGGGCAAGCGGCGTGATGTCCCGGCGCCTGGCCTCCTCCAACGTCATGAGCACGACCGCGGCCGCCCCGTCGTTGATGCCGCTGGCGTTGGCGGCGGTGACGGTGCCTTCCTTGTCGAAGGCGGGCTTCAGCTTGGCAATGCTGTCGAAGGTGACGCCGTCCTTGATGTACTCGTCCTCGGCGATGATCGTCTCACCCTTGCGCGTCTTGATGGTGACGGCGGCGATCTCGTCCTTGAACTTGCCGGCCTTCTTGGCGGCCTCGGCCTTGTTCTGCGAGGCGACGGCGAAGCGGTCCTGCTCCTCGCGCGTGATCTGCCACTGGCGCGCGACGTTCTCCGCCGTATTGCCCATGTGGTAGCCGTTGAAGGCATCCCACAGGCCGTCCTTGATCATGGTGTCGATGAACTTCATGTCGCCCATCTTGGTGCCGTCGCGCAAATGCGCGCAGTGCGGCGCCTGGCTCATGCTCTCCTGCCCGCCGGCAACGACGATCTTGGAGGAGCCGAGCTGGATCTGCTGGGCGCCGAGCGCGACCGCGCGCAGGCCGGAGCCGCACAGCTGGTTCATGCCCCAGGCCGGCGCATCGACGGGGATGCCGGCATTGATGGAGGCCTGGCGTGCCGGGTTCTGGCCGGCGCCGGCGGAGAGGATCTGTCCCAGGATTACCTCCGAGACCTCGCCGGGCTCGACCCGGGCACGGTCGAGTGCCGCCTTGATGGCCACCTTGCCGAGCTCGTGAGCGGGAAGGCTCGCGAGCGAGCCATTGAACGCCCCAACCGGCGTGCGCGCGGCACTGGCGATGACGATGGTGGCTTGATCCTTGTTCATCCTATGCTCCATGGATTTTTCGTTGGCGAAGAGTTGTATAGCCGCGCGCCGTGCGCTGCAGCATGAAGACTCAAGGGACGAGGCTTCCGCACGATATCAGGCTAGCCTTCGCAACTGCAACAAGAGCGCTGGCCAAGGCTGATCAGGGAAGGCCGGTACAGGCTACGGTCGATAAACGGCTGGTCTTGCAGTGCGGTGGCGTGCTACCTTACGCGCTGCACAATTGGCAGGCAAATCCAGCCCCGATCGACGCTCATGCTCAACAAGTCGGATCCGCCCACAGACAAGAAAGAGCCGGTTGTAATCAAGAAGTACGCCAACCGGCGGCTCTACAATACCGAGACGAGCACCTACGTCACCCTCGATGATCTCGCCTCGATGGTGAAATCCGAGCGTGATTTCGTGGTTTTCGACGCCAAGACCGGGGACGACCTGACCCACTCGGTGCTCACCCAGATCATCGTCGACCAGGAGAGCCGGGTAGGCGCGCAGACCTTGCTGCCGATCCCGTTCCTGCGGCAGCTGATCCGGTTCTACGGCGACAGCATCGAGCGTTTCGTCCCGAGCTATCTGCAAATCAGCCTGCAGACGCTGGCCAAGGAGCATGAGCGCTTCCGCAAGCAGTTCGGTGCGTTCACGCCGGCGGGGGCGTTTGAAGCCTACCAGGAGCAGGCGCGCAAGAACCTCGCCATGTTCGAGCAGGCCATGGCGATGTTCTCACCCTTCGGTCATGTCAAGAATTCGGCCAAGCCGGGCGAGGAAGCCGCCAAAGCCGAGCCGGAGAAGAGCGAGGGCAAGAGCGAGGAGCTTGCGGAAATGCGCGAGCAGCTCGCTGCCATGCAAACAAAGCTCGAGAAGCTCTCCAACGAGAGCAAATAGCGTCTCACATCGTTTCGAATTGCCCAGAGCAGGCGGAAGCCGCCTCAGTCGCCGCCGCCGATTGCCAGGTCGCGCCGCGCAACGCGGATGCCGATCGTGAAGCCCGCCACCACGTCGATCAGCGCGCCCACCATCACGAAGAAGAACGCCGAGGTGGCGGCCGCATTGACCACCAGGAACTCGACGATGCAGACGATGAACACCACCATCGACAGCCCGTGATCGATCAGCGAGACCGAGTGCGTGTAGGTCGCCTTCACCAGCTCGGCGAACAGGAACAGCATCGTCACGAGGATGACGAGGTCGCCGCGGGTGAACGACCATTGCGCTCCCTTGATCATGCTGACGGCGATCAGCGGCGCGCGGTAGAATTCCTCGGCCGCGCCGCCGGCGAAAATGACCATCAGGTTGTAGAGAATGAGCGGAATGGCGATCAATGGTAGCGCCCTGAGCGACATGTCAAACCTCCGTGCGGCGGTATGCGATCGAGTGCCCGTCGTGCTGATCTGGGCTGCGGGATCATCCAGGCAGAAGCGCCTGAAGAATACGCGCAGCCCGGTACCTCAGACCTCGCTCTTGGGCGCCAGGATCTGACGGCCGCGATACTTGCCCGACTTCAGGTCAATGTGATGCGGACGCCGGCGCTCGCCGGATTCCTTATCCTCGACATAGGCCGGCGCGACGAGCGCGTCCGCTGACCGGCGGCTGCCCCGCTTCATGCGTGACGTTTTCTTCCTCGGGACGGCCATCGCGCTCACTCTCCAAACGATGCGAAGTCTTTGCTGCAGGGCGGCAATCGCCCTCACTTCAGTTGCCGGGCTTATAGCGGCATTCATTGCGCATTGCCAGCGACTACAACCGCGGCCTGCAAACTACCTTCCTCGCACGCAGAAGGCGTTGGCTTGGGCGGTCCGCATCCGCGCCAGCAGGTTGTCGGCGAGCCTCGACGTTCCGGGTCCCGGGCTGCCCGCTTGCCGCTCGAACGGGTTGGGCAGGGAGACCGCCAGAAGGGCTGCCTCGCGCGGGCTGAGCTGATAGGCGGATTTGCGAAAATGAAAGCGCGCAGCCGCTTCCGCGCCGAACACGCCAGGCCCCCACTCGGCGATGTTCAGATAGATCTCCAGGATGCGGCGCTTGGACCAGGCCGCCTCGACCACATAGGACAACGGTATCTCGATGGCCTTGCGGAGGTAGCTCTTCGACGGCCACAAAAACAGGTTCTTGACCACCTGCATGGTGATGGTGCTGCCGCCGCGGGGAACGCCGTCGCGTGCGCTCTCGATGGCCTCGTTCAGCTCGTCCCAGTCGACGCCCCGGTGCCGGCAGAAGCGGCCGTCCTCGGACATGATCGTCGCCAGGTGCAGGTTGGGCGAGATGCGCCCGAGCGGAACCCAGCGCTGCGTGATGGCTTCGCCGGCCAGCCACTGCCCGAGCATCAGGGACGATATGGGCGGATCGACCCAGCGGTAGAGCGCGATGAGTGCCAGCATGAGGCCCGCGAGCGCGACAAGGAGCAGGGATAGGAGCCGGGCCGCGCGGCGCAGGTATCGGCGCGGGGCGACCGGGGCGCGCGGCAGGGGCAGCGTGAGGCTTGGCGCCCGCACGGTCACGGCTCGCGCCTGGGCCGACGCTGCGGCGATGGGTTGCGGCCGGAAGATCGAATGCTCGGCCGCAACGCGCACGAACGCCGGTTCGGCCGGGAATGGCACCACTGCCGAGCCCGTCTCGCCGGCCGAAACCCCGGGGACGGATGGCTCGGGAGGCTGCCGGCTCACCGGTGGCGGCGCGTATTGGAGGAGCTCGACCGGCGCCGAGGCAGGGCGGTCCGCGGTCGCGTCGACAGGATGGGGTAACGTCGGCTCGGACAAGAGCGCCGCTGGCGCCGACACCGCCGCGGCGCCGCCTCCCGCCGCACGCGGCAACCACACAAATGAACTCGACGCTGGCTCTTGCGAGGGCTCGGCGTCGCGCAAGCCCGAGGGAGGCTCCGGCGTGGCCGCGGCCAGCCGCGATGGCTCGCTCTCACGATCCCCGTCCGGCGGACCACCATCCCAATCGTGGGTGTGCTCATCCACGTCGCTTGCCTTCGCCGGTGATTCCTTTCGCTTCCCGCACCGGAGCGCTAAATAAAGGCGCGCAAACGGCGCGTCGGCAGCGGCTGTTCACGGGTGCGCAAGATATGGGAGCAGCATGACCTTCAAGCAACGGCTGGCGCAGGCGGCAACGATGGTCGAGGAGCGCCTGGCCGCATTCCTCGACGCGGCGGCTACCGGCGGCGCCCCGGCCAGGCTCGTCGAGGCAATGCGCCACGCGACGCTCGGCGGGGGAAAACGCTTTCGCCCGTTCCTGGTTGTGGAATGCGCGGGCCTTTTCGGCGTGCCGCCGCGGGCTGCGTTGCAGACCGCAGCCGCGCTCGAATGCGTGCATTGCTATTCGCTGGTTCATGACGATTTGCCGGCCATGGACGGCGACGACTGGCGCCGAGGCAAGCCCACCGTGCACAAGGCCTATGACGAGTGGACCGCCATTCTCGCCGGCGACGCGCTGCTCACCATTGCGTTTGCGCAGCTGGCAGGGCCCGAGACGCACCCGGATGCCGCCGTGCGTACCGAGCTGATCTCCCGCTTGGCGGAAGCCTCGGGCGCCGGTGGCATGGCGGGAGGACAATGCCTCGATCTGGAATTCGACAAGCTCGGGCTCCCGGCCAGGCCCGCACAACCTCACGTCGAGCAGCTGCAGGCCATGAAGACCGGCGCGTTGATCCGCTTTGCCTGCGAGGCCGGCGCCATCCTGGGCCGGGCGGATGCCGAGACGCGCCGCGCGCTTGCCCGCTACGGCGACTGCCTGGGGCTGGCCTTCCAGATCGCCGATGACCTGCTCGACATCGAGGGCGAGCCGGCCGCCATGGGCAAGGCCGCGCGCAAGGACGAGAGAAAAGCCACGCTCGTGGCGGTCATAGGGGCAGAGGCGGCCAAACAACGACTTGCCGCGCTGGAGGCCGATGCGATCGCCGCGCTGACACGGTTCGGCGCCGAGGCCGACGGCTTGCGTGAGGCGGCGGCTTTTGTCGTGCGGCGGCAGAGTTAGACTCCCTCTCCCCGCTTGCCCTCGGGCCATCCATTTGGGCGTGTGCGAACCAAAGCGAGCCCGAGGGCAAGCGGGGAGAGGGAATTCCCTCAGATCGCCGCCTCGGTCTTATCGTCGAAGAAGTGCAGCCGCTCCGGATTGACGGCAAGCTTGAGCTGCTCTGCCACCTTGGCGCGGATGGCCGGATCGACGGCCGCCACCATCGTCCCCTCGCCGACGCGCACATCCAGCAGGATCTCGGAGCCCAGC
>DATEVP010000157.1:0-2023 GCA_035258465.1 Hyphomicrobiaceae bacterium | reverse complement strand
TCGCATCAGCGATGACCCAACGCCCCTTCAAGGTCTCCGGCAACGGTGCTATATGTGCGCCATGGCAAATGCAAAGCGTTCAGCAAAGAAATCGATTCGGCTGACCAAGACGGGCAAGAAGGTCGGTCGCGCAAAGGGCGGAAAACTGGCCCGCGTAACGATAGCGCGCCCGCGGATCGCCCCTGAGGGCGTCGATCTCAAGGCGGTCCGCAAGGCGCTGCGCTCCTATTTTCGAACCCATCCCGAAGCGCTTGAGTGAACCTGACCGAAACGTCTTTATCAATTGCCCCTTCGACAAGGAATTCTTGCCTTGCTTCGCAGCGCTTGTGTTTACAATCACGGCCTGCGGTTACGTCGCTCGCTGCGCCTTGGAGGACCGGGACGGCGCCAAGATCCGTTTTTCGAAGCTCGTAAAGCTGATCAGCGAATGCCGTTACACGATCCATGACCTGTCGCGCGTCGAGCTCAATATTAACGACCTCCCGCGCTTCAACATGCCATTCGAACTCGGATTGGTCATTGGCGCCAAGCACTTCGGGACCAAGACGCAACGCCAGAAGAGCGCCCTCATCATGGTCCGTCAGCAATTCGCTCTGTCGGAGTATCTTTCCGACCTCGGCGGCAATGATCCCGCCGCGCATGGCGATGATCCCCGCGAGCTTGTAAGAATTGTCAGTCGGTACTTGCATCGCACGCCTGATGGCGCGCCGCTGCCCGGGGGACCGCAATGGCTATTCGACAAGTTCACGCTCTTCACCACCGAAGGGCTTCCGCGCAGCGCTGCAGCCGTGAACAGAACGCTTGCAGAGTGCGATCCGATCGATGATTTCTTGATCTACCGCAGCTTTGTGATCGAGTTTCTGGCCCAGCTGAAGCAGATCGGTGGGTAATCGGCCGGGCCGCTTCACCCCTTGCCGAACTTCGCCTCGAGCGCGGCGATGTCGGCGGGGCTGAGGAGGCGCAGGCGCTGGCCGTGGGTGAGGACGAGGAGCTTGGCGTTTTCCTCCAGTTCCTCGGCGTTGAACACGGCGTCCTCGAAGGTCTTGCCGGCGACGACGAAGCCGTGGTTGGCCATGAGCACGGCGCCGTGCGTGCCGGCTTTGGCTCGCACGGCTTCGGCGAGCGCATCGCTGCCCGGCGGGTGATAGGGCACCATCGGCACGCGGCCGACGCGCATCATGAGGTAGGGCGTGATCGGCGCCATGGCGTCGTCCGTGTTCGTCTCGGCGAGGCAGGACAGCAGGGTGGCGTAGGTCGAATGCAGGTGCACGACGGCGCCGGCTTCGGGTCGCTCGCGGTAGATGCCCAGATGCAGCGGCGCCTCCTTGGAGGGCTTGTCGCCGCCCACGTGCTCGCCGCCGAGCGTGACCTTGGACATGCGCTCGGGATCGAGCCGGCCGAGGCAGCTGTTGGTCGGGCTCACCAGCACATGCTCGCCGGCGCGGGCCGAGACATTGCCGGCGCTGCCGTGCGCATAGCCGCGTTCGAACAGGCTGCGGCAGAGCTCCGCCATCTGCTGGCGCAGGGCGCTCTCGGTCATGCTCATGCGATCAGGCTCCAGGCCCGGGTGAAGAAATCGTCCTTGCCAAAGTTGCCGGATTTCAGCGCCAGCGCGATGGCCGGCCCATCGACCACTCGCGTCCACGGCGCGCCCGGATCGATCTCGGGGCCGATGGCGAGTGCCCGGGCGCCGAGCGCCTGCACCACCGCGCCGGAGGTTTCGCCCCCCGCCACGATCAGCCGTGTCGTGCGTCGCTTGACGGCAATTGCCGCGATCTCCGCCATGGCCTCCTCCACCACCGCCCCGGCCTTGGCCGTGCCGAGCGCCGCCTGCGCTTTGCGCACCGCCGCCGGCTCCGCCGTCGCATAGATCAGGGCCGCGCTATCGGCGCCCTGCTCGGCGAGCCAGCGCGCCGCGGCGGAAGCGTCCTGCGTGCCGTCGGCCAGCCGCTCGGGCTCGAGCTTCAGGGACGGGAGCCCCGCGGCGATGGCGTGTGCCACCTGGCGCCGCGTCGCCTCCGAG
>DATEVP010000156.1:0-6705 GCA_035258465.1 Hyphomicrobiaceae bacterium | reverse complement strand
GTAGCGCTCGCTGCGGAACTCGATCGCTGCGTGGCGCATGTCGACCGACACGGCCTGGCCGCGACCCGTGCGCTGCCGCCAGATCTCGGCCGCGGCCAGCCCGGCGGCGGCGATGGTCACCTGCGCCGCCGTGCCGACGCGGAACGAGGAAGGGAGCGCCGGGTCGCTGCCGGTGAGCGTCACGGCCTCGAGTGCGGCTGGGTCCCCACCGGCGCCGGT
Organism: Hyphomicrobiaceae bacterium; assembly: GCA_035258465.1. GTDB lineage: Bacteria > Pseudomonadota > Alphaproteobacteria > Rhizobiales > Hyphomicrobiaceae > AWTP1-13. Next base: position 6,486 of record DATEVP010000156.1, on the reverse strand, counting down.
CCAAAGGTTCGCCAAGATTTGCGCAGGCGAGGCGTCAGCGGGGCTCGTCATGCCAACTACCTCGCACAGCAAGCTCAGACGCAACCAATCTCAAGGTCGGTTGGCTCTGCGGGCGGCTTGCGGGGCCTATTGCCCCTTGGGCACGGCCTTCTTCAGGAACGCCGGCACGTGATCTCCCATGCCGACCGCTTGTGGCCGCCGATCGTCGTCGTCCCCGCGGCGGGGCTGGCGTGGCGGGCGCGGCTCCCAGGGCTGGCGCGCCGGCTTGCGTTGCCGGCTCGGCTGCTCCGCACTGCGCGAAGGCTCCCGGCTGTCGGGCCGATCGTGCCGCGCTTCCTTGCGCTCGCCGCGCTCCCGCGGCGGGCGTGATTCACTGCGCTCTCGTGGCGGACGCGCTTCGTTGCGCTCTCGTGGCGGACGCGGTTCACTCCGCTCCCGCGGCGGGCGCGGCTCGTTCGATCTGGCTCTCGCCGGCGGAGCAGGCTCGTGCGCCCCATTTCCATTGGGCCGCGGCGCCACATCGGCGGGCGGCTCGGCGTTGAGCTGTACTTCGTTGCGCGGGTGCGCGCCATTGCGGCGCGGCCTGTCGCCCCGGCGTGCCTCGTGGCTTCTGCCCGCCGGCGGCCGCGCGCTTCGCCCTCCACGGCCTCCGCGTCCGCGCCGGCGCTTGCCGTTCTCCATGTCCTCGAGCGACGGCGGGTCGCCGATCCAGGTCACAGGGGCGCCCAGCATGCGCTCGATGTCGGTGAGCCGCAGCGTGTCGTCGGGCGTGACCAGGGTCAGCGAGCGCCCTTCCTTGCCGGCGCGGCCGGTGCGGCCGATGCGGTGCACGTAGTCGTCCGACTGCCAGGGCACGTCGAAGTTGAAGATGTGACTCACATCCGGGATGTCGAGCCCGCGCGCGGCGACATCGCTCGCCGCCAGCAGCGTGATGCGGCCCTCGCGGAAGGCATCGAGCGTCGCCGTGCGGCTCATCTGGTCCATGTCGCCGTGCAGCGCGCCCGCATTGAAGCCGTGCTTGAGCAGCGACTTGAGCAGGATCGCCACGTCGCGCTTGCGGTTGCAGAAGATGATGGCGTTCTTGACGTGCTCGGAGCCGATCAGCTCGCGCAGCATCTCGCGCTTCTGCCAGTCCTCGGTCGAAGGGCAATACTTGAAGAGCTGGGTGATGGTGGCGACCACCGAGGCGGGCCGCGTGACCTCGACGCGCACCGGGTCCTTCAGGAAACTGTCGACCAGGCGTTGGATCTCCGAGGGCATGGTGGCGGAGAAGAACAGGGTCTGCCGGCGCGGTGGCAGCAGCTTGCAGATGCGCTCGATGTCGGGGATGAACCCCATGTCGAGCATGCGGTCGGCCTCGTCGATGACCAGGATCTCAACGCCGGTCAGCAGGATCTTGCCGCGCCCGAAGTGGTCGAGCAGGCGGCCCGGCGTGGCGATCAGCACGTCGACGCCGCGGTCGAGCTTCTTGAGCTGCTCGTCGAACGACACCCCGCCGATCAGCAGGGCGAGGCTGAGCTTGTGATTGACGCCGTACTTCTCGAAGCTCTGCGCCACCTGGGCGGCAAGCTCGCGCGTCGGCGCCAGGATCAGCGAGCGCGGCATGCGCGCCCGCGCCCGGCCGGTCTCGAGCCGGGTCAGCATCGGCAGCACGAAGCCGGCCGTCTTGCCGGTCCCCGTCTGGGCGATGCCCAGCACGTCACGGCCCGTAATGGCGACGGGCACGGCCTGGACTTGGATGGGGGTGGGTTCGGTGTAGCCGGCAGCCTGCACAGCGGCCAGCACTTTGGCGCTGAGCCCTAGCTCAGCGAACGTCGTGGTTTGCAATAGAAAACGTCTCCGTCTGCGTCGTCGTGAGCCGACCGTCGCGCGACGCATCGAGGGCGCGACATCGGCAACCAGAGCGCAGGGGGAATGCCACAAAGGGCCTAACGGGAAAGCGTGAGCCTCGGGGAAATGAGTTAATGGAAGCGATCCCCTGCGCCCGCTAGTGCCGGGTACATGGCACCGTTCGCTTCGAAAAGCAAGGAACGCCAAGCGCATATCCGCGACTGCGATGCCGCAGGGCAAACGGCAGGCGGTCGCATGCGCTTCATGCAACATATTGATCCAGCGCGGTTTTTTGAGCCGTGCCGAAGGTCGCTTCCGGCCGGCGGGTTGGCCCGCTAACCTTGGGTAAATTTGCGAAAGGGGGCGCCATGGCCGCGAAAACGAATCTCGTGCTCGTTCCGGGTTTACTGTGCACCAGGGCGCTATGGGAGCCGCAGATCGCGGCGCTCGGCGACATTGCCGATATCACCCTCGCCGATCACACGCGCCACGACACCATGGAGGCCATCGCCCGGTCGATCCTGGCCGCCGCGCCCGAGCGGTTCGCCCTCGCCGGGTTGTCGATGGGCGGCTTCATCTCATATGCAATCCTCCGCCAGGCACCGCAGCGCGTCACGCGGCTGGCGCTCCTCGATACCGGGTGCCGCGCGGACACGCCCGAGCGCAAGGAGCAGCGTCTGCGCCGCAACGAGCTGGCGCGGCGCGAGGGTGCGGGCGCGGTGCAGGACGAGCTGATGCCGCTGCTGATCCACAAGGACCGTCTGGGCGACAAGGCCTTCACCGCCCTGATCCGGCAGATGGCGGTGGACACGGGCACGGAGGCGCTCGTGCGCCAGCACGCCGCCCTCATGGGCAGGCCCGACAGCGGCCCCTTCCTCGCCAGCATCAGATGCCCAACCCTGGTGCTGGTCGGCCGGGAGGATGCGCTCACCCCCGTGGAGATGGCGCAGGAGATCGTCGCGGGCATCCCCGGCGCGCGGCTCCAGATCATCCCCGACTGCGGCCACCTCTCGACCATGGAGCGGCCCGAGGCCGTCAACCGCGCGCTGCGCGCGTGGCTTACGACGTAGCGCTCAGCTCGTCCCTTCCTCCTGCAGCCAGCGAGCGATCACGCCGCCGATCACCGCGCCCAGGATCGGTGCCACCCAGAACAGCCACAGCTGGCTCAGCGCCAGCGTGCCGCCGAAGATAGCGCTCCCCAAGCTGCGCGCCGGGTTGACGGAGGCATTCGAGACCGGAATGGCCATGATGTGGATGGCGGTCAGTGCCAGGCCGATGGCGATCGGCGCAAAGCCGGCGGGCGCCCGCTTCGAGGTGGCGCCCATGATGACGATCAGGAAGAAGGCGGTCAGCACGGTCTCGATCAGGAATACGGAGCCGAGGCCGGAGCGCAGCATGGAGAGCGAATCGTAGCCGTTGGCGGCGAACGTCGGCGGGGCCCTGCCGATCATGGAGAACACGGCGCAGGCGGCGATCGCGCCGAGGCATTGGGCGACGATATAGCCGGCGGCGCTGTTGGGTTTGACGCGCCCGCCCGCGACGAGACCGAGCGTGACCGCCGGATTGAAGTGGCCGCCCGAGATGTGGCCGATCGAGAAGGCGAGCGCCATCACGGTCAGGCCGATCGAGAAGGCGACGCCCAGGATGCCGGCGGCACCAGCCGGCGCCCCGAAGGAATAGAAGGCGGCACCCAGCACGGACGACATGAGCATGAATGTGCCGATGAACTCGGCGGCGAGCGCGCGTTGCGACATGTGGTTTCCCCCCTTTTGCCAATGGTGGCCCCGCTCAGGCCGATCTTGCCGCGCCAGGTGCAGGGAAAGCGAGGGAGGCGGTGAAAAAGAGTTGTGGAGCGGTGCCCACGCCGCTGCGTGAGCGGCCACCAGCATCTCTAGATAGTAGTCGATGCAAGCGAGGTCTCTACAAGTATTAAGAAGAGATAAATCTCGATAACCTTTACTATCATAGGAATTTCTGTATCGGAGTTCCTTCGACTTTAATGTTCCTTCAATATCGGCACCTGAAAATCCGCTTGTAAGCGGTTGTTTTACCTGCCGCATCGCATCGCTCGAGGAGAGAACTGAGATGAAGACCAAGATCAGCCTTGCCGCTCTGGCGCTCGCCGGCGCCATGTTGGCCCTGCCCGTCAGCGCCCAAGCCCACTTCGACCGCGGCGTCCACAAGAACTGGCGCTGTCACATGTTCGGCTGGCTCGACCACAGCCGCTGCAAGAAGGCCGTCAAGAAGCACAAGAAGTACGGCAAGAAGGTCGCCAAGAAGAAGAAAGCGGCGAAGTAGGCACCCGCCTGCTTTGCATATCGGCTTTTCGCTGACGGGCGCTGCCAACCCAGGCGGCGCCCGCTCGTTTTTTCGGCGAGGGACACCTTTCCCGCCCGCGGGTGTTGAAATCGGACTCGGCTCACGCGCGTAAAGCGCCGGGCCGACGCTAAGTTCTTTCGCACCCGTGTTCGTTGAGCCACACAAATGCTCAGATAGAGCGAATGGTTAAATCAGAATAAAACCTTGATTCCAAACGCTTTCTCCTAAAACTCGTCAGTCTCCAGCCCAAATCCACGATTGCAGGGAGTTCAGCCAATTCCTCTAGGTGGCCACATCCCTTGCCTACTTTCCCGTGGTCAGTGGCTGTCTCGCTCAGCCGGGGCCGGGGGCTCAAACCTCAATGAGGAGGCGAGGACATGCGCGTACTGCGTAACGGGGTTATCGGGCTGGCCGTGGTGGCACTGCTTGGGCTTGCGGCGACCGCGGCCGTCGCCGACGGCCCGTCTGGGCCACGCAGGTCGGGGCCAGCCAGCTATGGGTGGCCCTCGATCTGGCAAGGTCTCTATGGCGGCGTTCACGTGGGTCACGTGGATGCGGGCAAAGACGACGGCTTCGTCGGCGGCGTTCAGATTGGCTACAACTGGCGGACGAGCTACATCGTCTATGGCCTCGAGGCCGACATTTCGGTGTCGGGAAATGACGACGCTCATTGGCTGGCCTCGGCACGGGGCCGCCTCGGCTACCTGATCCAGCCGCGCATCCTCGTCTACGGCACTGCGGGCTTGGGCATGGTGAATGACCGCGAGACCGATACGGGCTTCGTCTACGGGCTGGGGGTCGAGGGCAAGCTGAGCGAGACGATGTCGGCCCGTCTCGAGTACTTGGCGTTCGCGAATGACTCTGCCCACGGGGACGGAGCCAGCGTCATCCGAGCGGGTTTGAACATCAAGCTTGGCCGGTGAAGCCGGGCGATCTTCCAGCGCCTTGATCTCGAGGTGAAGTGGACCCGCATGACGCGGGCTACTTCACCTTGCTCGCCTAAATATCCAAATCCTTCACGAACGCCGCGCGCTCCTGGATGAAGCGGAAGCGGGCCTCGGGCTTGGAGCCCATCAGCGCGTTGACGGCGTCCGTGATCGCGGCCTTGTCGCCCTTGGCGATCTGGACCCTGAGCAATAAGCGCTTCCCCGGATCCATGGTCGTCTCCTTGAGCTGGGAAGCGTTCATCTCGCCCAGCCCCTTGAAGCGGCTGATCTCGACCTTGGCATTGGCGGGGAACTCGGCTTTCACGAGCTCGTCCTTGTGCTTGTCGTCGCGCGCGTACACCGACTTGGGCCCGTGCGTGAGCTTGTAGAGCGGCGGCATGGCCAGGAATAGGTGCTCGTTCTCGATCAGCTCCGGCATCTCCTGGAAGAAGAACGTGATGAGCAGCGAGGCGATGTGGGCGCCGTCGACATCGGCGTCCGTCATGACGATCACACGCTCGTAGCGCAGCTCCTCGTCGCGATATTTGCTGCCCGTGCCGGCGCCCAGCGCCTGCACCAGATCGGACAGCAGCTGGTTCTGCGAGAGCTTCTGTGAGGAGGCGTTGGCCACGTTGAGGATCTTGCCGCGCAAGGGGAGCACGGCCTGGGTCTCGCGGTTGCGCGCCTGCTTGGCCGAGCCGCCGGCGCTGTCGCCCTCGACGATGAAGATCTCCGTGCCCTGCTTGGAATTCAAGGAACAGTCGGCGAGCTTGCCCGGCAGCCGCAGCTTGCGCGTCGCCGACTGGCGGCCGATCTCCTTCTCGCGCTTGCGCTTGAGGCGATCCTCGGCCTGGTCGACGGCCCAGTCGAGGAGCTTGGTCGCCTGCTGGGGGCTGTCCGCCAGCCAGTGGTCGAAGGCGTCGCGCACCGTGCTTTCGACGATGCGGGTGGCCTCCTGGGTGGCGAGCCTGTCCTTGGTCTGGCCCTGGAACTCCGGCTCGCGGATGAACACGGACATCATCGCCGCGGCGGTGCCAAGCACATCGTCCGCCGTGATCTGCACCGCGCGGCGGTTGCCGACGCGCTCGCCGAAATCGCGCAAGGCTTTCGACAGCGCGGAGCGGAAGCCATTCTCGTGCGTGCCGCCTTCGGGCGTGGGGATGGTGTTGCAGTAGGAGTTGAGGAAGCCGTCCTCATCCGCCACCCAGCACACCGCCCACTCCACCGAGCCGTGGCCGGCATTCTTGAGGCTGCGCCCGGCAAAGATGTCCTTGGTGACGCGTGTCTGGCCCTCGATGGTGGCCTCCAGGTATTCCTTCAGGCCGCCGGGGAAATGGAAGCTTGCTTCCGTGGGCGTGTCGTCGGTGATCAGCTCCTTGGCGCACGCCCAGCGGATCTCGACGCCGCCGAA
>DATEVP010000155.1:0-5933 GCA_035258465.1 Hyphomicrobiaceae bacterium | reverse complement strand
AAGAAGCACGAGAAGGAGGAGAAGGGCGAGAACTACTATTTGGCCGAACGCAGTTTCGGCAGCTTCGAGCGCTCGATCCGCCTGCCGGATACCGTCGATGACGCCAAGGTCGAGGCCAAGTTCGACAAGGGCGTGCTGAAGGTGACGGCGGCCAAGAAGCCCGAGGCCGTCAAGGCCGAGCGCAAGATCGAAATCAAGAAGGCCTAACCGCCCATGCTGACATGAGGGGCGGCCGTTGGCGACTTTGCAGCCGCCTCTCGTTCTTGCGAATGGCCACAACTAAAGCGAGATCACCATGTACAAGCACATCCTGATCGCGACCGACGGGTCGGACCTTGCCCAGAAGGCCGAGTCGACAGCCTTGACGCTTGCCAAAGCCCTCAACGCTCGAGCCACCGCCGTCACCGTGACCGAGCCATGGGACGCATTTTCGATGGCGGCGCTGGCTGAGCGCGGCTTGCCCAATCCGGTGGCGGACTATGACGAAAGCGTAGCGGCGGCGGCAAACCGCATCCTTTGGGGCGTCGGCGAGACTGCCAAGAAGATCGGCATCTCCTGCACGACCTTGCACGTGAAAGACAGGTACCCAGCCGAGGGCATCATCGAAGCCGCAAAGGAAAGAGGATGCGACTTGATCGTGATGGCCTCGCACGGGCGCAGGGGCATCTCGAAGGTTCTGCTCGGCAGCCAGACAACGAAGGTGGTCACCCTGAGCCCCGTGCCGGTTCTCGTCTGCCGTTGACAGCGGCAGTCGGCAAGCAAGGCGAGCGGCATTAGGCCAGCGGTCCGACAACCATGGACTGGAATGTCATTGCGACCGTCTACGATCAGCACGGACTGCGGCGCGCGCGCCGCTTTCTGTCTCGCTACGGCGAGGTCGCCAGGACCCACTTTCACAACGTGCTGGTGCTGCAAGTGCCGGACATCGAAGCCTTCCTGGAGGCGATGGCCGCTGCCCTCGAGGGCAACGCCGGCATGTTCAACGACATTTCGCGCATCATGCCGGCTCACGCGACCTTCTCGTTTGAAAGTATCGCCGAATTCGAGGACAGGGCGCGCTCGATTGCCCGCCAGTGGGGAGACCGGCTCGCAGGCAAGTCATTTCATGTGCGCCTGCACCGGCGCGCCGGGGAAACATCCGTCAAGCTTCGGTCGCATACCGAGGAGGTGTTCCTCGACAACGCCATCCTGCAGCACCTGAGCGAGACTGGACGGCCTGGTCGGGTGAAGTTCGATGACCCCGACTACCTCCTCGACATCGAAACGGTGGGTCCGCGGGCAGGCATGTCGATCTGGTCGCGGGATGATCTGATGCGCTTTCCGTTTCTGCACGTCGATTGACCCGAGCGGCCCTTCATCGCGCAAGATCATCCCGCGCGTCGCGCAGTTGACCTCGATCAACGCCGTTTTCCCGGCACGGCTATAGTGTCCGCCAGCAACGGCTGTGCAACAACGCTGTCCAGATATGGATTCCGCCCAGGACCATCACGCACCTTTCCTTCGGAGTGCTTCGTCATGACAGATCACATCGTGAAGTCTTTCGACCAGGAGCTTCATCGGTTGAAGGAGATGGTCGAGACCATGGGACGGCTAACGTGCGAGCAACTCGAGGCCGCGGTCGATGCGATCGAGAAATCGGACCGCGACATGGCCAAGCGCGTCATCGAGCGCGAGCCCCAAGCCGATCGCATGGAACACGAGATCGACCGGTTGGCCATACGCCTGCTGACGCTCAGGCATCCCGTCGCCATCGATCTGCGCGAAGTGCTTTCGGCGCAGCGGATTGCCAACGAGCTCGAAAGAATCTGCGACTATGCCGAGGATCTGGCCGAGCGCTGCATCGGCCTGCGTGCCGTCGGTGGCGAGCCGATGGCACCGCTCATAAGTCTCGGCCGCTTTGCCGTGGCATCGGTGGAGGATGCCATGACCGCCTATGCAAATGGCGACACCCGCCAAGCACAGGAGGTCTGGGCACGCGACAAGGACCTCGACGAGATGTACTCGAGCTGCTTTGGGAAGCTCCTCGCATTCATGACAGGCGACTCACAGCGCACCTCCACGGGCACCCAGATGCTGATGATGGCCCGTGCCCTGGAGCGCGCGGGCGATCGCGCCACGAACATCGCCGAGGCCGTTCGCTATTTGGTCGAGGGAACGATCGTCGAGGAGGACCGCCCGAAGGGGAATGCAACAAAGGCGCTATGAGCTTTCCGGTTTGCCGAGCCTCCTCCCCGCCTGGCGGTTGACACGTCTGCTATTCGCGGCCGATCGGCTGTGACAGGAAGTTCGCTCCGTTTGCCCTATATATGATTGAAGCGCCGTTTTGGCGCTGCGCCCCGCAATTGGCCCGCAATTGGAAGGTGACGCATGGACAGTGAATTCCCCCGCGACTGGATGTGGTCGGAGGCGTTCGCGATGCTGGCCCGGGTAGACCACCTGCATCGGGAACTCTTCAGGCCAGTCGGTTCGGCATCGCGCCAGCCGGCCTGGGAGCCGCCCGTCGACATCCTCGAGACGCAGCGCGAGGTGCTCGTCTTCGTGGCTCTGCCGGGGGTCGATACCGAGCAGGTGGAGGCGGCCATAGACGGGGCCGATCTGGTCATCGCCGGGACGCGGCTGCTGCCACGCGAGCTGCGCACGGCCATCATTCATCGCCTGGAGCTGCCCCAAGGCGGTTTCGAGCGGCGCGTGCGGCTCCCCGGCGGCCGCTACCGAAACGTTCGCCGATCGGCGGCCAATGGCTGTCTTCTGATCACGCTCGACAAGACGGAGGCATCCCGTGGCTGACACAGATGCAAAGCGCGAGGAGCCTGCCGGCATGTCATCGCCTCCGTTGCCGTCCGATGCGCTCGTTATCGTGCCTGTGCGCAATACCGTGCTGTTCCCGGGGCTCGTGTTGCCGATCACCGTCGGCCGGCCCGGCTCGGTCGCTGCCGCGCAGCAGGCCGTGCGGGAGCAGCGCCAGGTCGGCATCCTCATGCAGCGCGACCCCGAGGTTGCCGAGCCGACGCCCGCTGCCATGCATCGGATCGGCACCGTCGCCAACATCGTGCGCTATGTGACCGCGCCGGATGGAGGCCACCATCTCGTCTGCCAAGGCGATCAGCGCTTCCAGGTCCTCGATTTCCTCGACGGCTGGCCGTTCCTAGCCGCCCGCGTCGCGCGCATTCCTGAGCCGGACACCCGCACGCCCGAGATCGAAGCGCGCTTTCTCAACCTCCAGCGTCAGGCTGTGGAAGCCCTGCAGCTGCTGCCGCAGGCGCCGCCGGAGCTGCTGGCGGCCGTTCAATCGATCACATCGCCGGCGCAGCTCGCGGATCTCGCGACCGCGTACATGGACCTCAAGCCGGACGAGAAGCAGGAGATCCTCGAGACCATCGACGTGGCCGCGCGCATGGAGAAGGTCTCGCGTCTCTTGGCGCAGCGCATCGAGGTGCTGCGTCTGTCGCAGGAGATCGGCCGGCAGACCAAGGCCGCCATCGACGAGCGCCAGCGCGAGGTGCTGCTGCGCGAGCAAATGGCCGCGATCCGGCGCCAGCTGGGCGAAGGCGAGGAGGGCAAGGCCGAGATCGCCGAGCTCGGCGAGGCCATCGCCAAGGCCCGGATGCCGAAGGAGGTGGAGGATCAGGCGCGCAAGGAGCTGCGCCGGCTCGAGCGCATGCCCGAGGCGTCGGCCGAGCACGGCATGGTGCGCAGCTACCTCGACTGGCTGATCGAGCTGCCCTGGAGCCTGCCCGAGGAAACGCCGATCGATATCGCCGAGGCGCGGCGCATCCTCGACGAGGACCACTACGGCCTCGACAAGATCAAGCGGCGGATCGTCGAATACCTCGCGGTGCGCAAGCTCGCCCCGCAGGGCAAGGCGCCGATCCTGTGCCTGGTGGGTCCACCGGGCGTGGGCAAGACGTCGCTCGGGCAATCCATCGCCCGCGCCATGGGCCGCAAGTTCGTGCGCGTCAGCCTCGGCGGCGTGCACGACGAGGCCGAGATTCGCGGGCACAGGCGCACCTACATCGGTGCGCTGCCCGGCAACATTATCCAGGCGATCCGCAAGGCCGGCACCCGCAACTGCGTGATGATGCTGGACGAGATCGACAAGGTGGGGGCCGGCATCCACGGCGATCCCAGCGCCTCGCTGCTCGAGGTGCTCGATCCCGAGCAGAACAACACGTTCCGCGACAACTATCTGGCCGTGCCCTTCGACCTGAGCCGGGTGGCGTTCATCACCACCGCCAACATGCTCGACACGGTCCCGGGACCATTGCGCGACCGCATGGAGGTCATCGCCCTTTCCGGCTATACGGCGAGCGAGAAGCTGCAAATCGCGCGTCGCTATCTTGTGCGGCGGCAACTGGAGGCCAATGGCCTGCAGCCGGAGCAGGTCGACATATCCGATGAAGCTCTACGCGAAATCATTCAGAGTTACACGCGCGAGGCGGGCGTGCGCAGCCTCGAGCGCGAGATCGGCAAGGGCTTGCGCCATGCCGCCGTGCGTATCGCCGAAGGCCAGAGCGGCCCAATCCGCATCGGCGTCGACGATCTCGGCACCGTGCTCGGTCCTCCCCAATTCGAAAGCGAGGTGGCGATGCGCACCAGCGTGCCCGGCGTCGCCACCGGCCTCGCCTGGACCCCCGTCGGCGGCGACATCCTGTTCATCGAGGCGACGCGCATGCCGGGCAGCGGCAAGCTGATCCTGACCGGGCAGCTCGGCGAAGTCATGCGCGAGAGCGCGCAGGCGGCGCTCAGCATCGTCAAGAACCGGGTGTCGGCGCTCCGGATCGATCCCGCCCGCTTCGAAAAGAGCGACATCCACGTGCACGTCCCCGCAGGCGCCATCCCCAAGGATGGCCCCAGCGCCGGCGTCGCCATGTTCATGGCGCTGGTGTCGCTCATGACCGAGCACACCGTGCGCAGCGATACGGCCATGACCGGTGAGATCAGCCTGCGCGGGCTGGTGCTGCCGGTCGGCGGCATCAAGGAGAAGGTGGTGGCGGCGGCCCGCGCCGGCATCAGGCGCGTGATGCTGCCGCAACGCAACCGTAAGGACTACGAGGATATCCCCGACGAGGTCCGCGGGACGATCGAGTTCATCTGGCTCGATACCGTGGACCAGGCGGTCACGGGGGCACTGGAGGCCGCGGCTGATCGTACAACTTCAGACAAGACCACGCTCAAGGCAGGATCTGGCGCGCAGCAGTGACCGCGTCTGGGCTGACCTGCCCGTGGCCGCTGCTTGATTGGCGTCAAACTGAGGATCACTCGGGCGCCTAGGAATGGACCGACATAGGATCCAGACCATCTTGTGAGGTAACTGCCATGTCGTACAGGACCATACTTATGCACTGCAATGACCCGCGGCGCATCGAGGCGCTACTGGCCCCGACCGTGAGCTTGGCCGAGAAATTCCAAGCGCATCTGATCGGGCTTTCGGTCGTTCCGCCCGTTGCGGTCATCTCAGCGGGAGCACCCGATGGGCCGCCCATCGTTCTCGATGAGCATTGCAGGCTTTACCGCGAAGAGAATCCCGCCCTGAAGGCCGCTTTCGAGACCGCCACGCGTGGCCGAGCGTTCGTCAGCGAATGGCGAGACGATGAGGCCAATGCGTATGGCGTCGCCGATCGGGTCCTGCAATACACACGGGCGGCCGATCTTGTCGTCGCCGCGCAAACCGACCCGCAATGGGCCGGCACGGATTCGCTTGACGTCGCTGATCGTTTCGCGATCGAGAGTGGACGACCGGTCTTGATCCTCCCGAATGTGGGAGCGCACGAGGGTGTCGGCGAGAGGGTGCTGGTTGCCTGGAATGCCCGGCGCGAAGCGGCGCGCGCCGTCTTCGACGCGTTGCCGATCCTCCAGCGCGCAAAGGAAGTGAAGGTTGTTTGGGTCAATCCCCAATCGGAGCACGATCTTGCTCGGGACATCCCGGCCGCCGA
>DATEVP010000154.1:0-2972 GCA_035258465.1 Hyphomicrobiaceae bacterium | reverse complement strand
TCCTGGTGGCGCTCGCGCTCGGCGCCGCTCGCCTTCAGGTGCCGGATGCTGACGACCGCGCCAGCGGCGATGGCCGGCGCCAGCGAGGTGGTGAAGATGAAGCCCGGCGCATAGGAGCGGATGGCGTCGCACAGGTCGGCGCCGGCGGCGATGTAGCCGCCCATGATGCCGAAGCCCTTGGCCAGCGTGCCGTTGATGATGTCGACCCGGTGCATGACGCCGTCGCGCTCGGCGAGGCCGCCGCCGCGGGGGCCGTAGAGGCCGACGGCGTGCACCTCGTCGAGGTAGGTGAGCGCGCCGTACTTTTGCGCCAGATCGCAGACGGCGCTGATCGGGCACATCAGGCCGTCCATGGAATAGACGGACTCGAAGGCGATCACCTTCGGCCGCTCGCGATCCACGGCTTTCAGCTTCGCCTCGAGGTCGGCCAGATCGTTGTTGCGCCAGATGCGCTTCTCGCCGCCGCCGTTGCGGATGCCGGCGATCATGGAGGCGTGGTTCTTCTCGTCCGAGAAAATGATGCAGCCGGGCAGCAGCTTCTGCAGGGTGGCGAGCGTGGTGTCGTTGGCGACATAAGCCGAGGTGAACAGCAGCGCCGCCTCCTTGCCGTGCAGGTCGGCAAGCTCGGCCTCGAGCTCGACGTGGTAGTGCGTGGTGCCGGAGATGTTGCGCGTGCCGCCCGAGCCCGCGCCGGCGGCATCGAGCGCCTCGTGCATGGCGGCGATCACCAGCGGGCTCTGGCCCTGCCCCAGGTAATCGTTGGAGCACCACACGGTGATCGGGCGCCCGCCCGCGGGCGAGAAGTGGCGGGCTGACGGAAATTGGCCGCGGCTGCGCCGGATGTCGGCGAACACCCGGTAGCGGCCCTCGTCTCGCAGCGCCTGCAGCGCCTTGGCGAACGCTCGTCCGTAATCCATGAACCGACCCCTCGCGCGTCTTGGGCAGGCGCAACTTGCTCTATGGCTTGCGGACGCCGGCCGCTCCCTGGAGGCATTCTAGACCAGCAGAGAAAAACGCCAACCCACCGCGCATTGTCGCACGGGGCGCCTTCACCCATTCTTGATCTTGATCAAGGTCGGCGGAGCGAGATCAATAGGCGGCGACTTTCTCGCCGATGCCGTCCTGCTGGTAGAGGTCGCGCCGGAACTGGACGAGGCCGTCTTCCGTGGCCCAGGCGGTGATGTAGGCGAAATAGAGCGGCACCGGCTTCCTGAGCTTGACGTCGAGGCGCTCGCCCGACTCCTTCATCTGGGTGACGTGCTCCGGCTTCCAGCCCTGCTCGGCCATCAGCCAGGCCGCCAGCTGGTCGACGCCGTGCACGCGCACGCAGCCCGAGCTGGCGGCGCGGAAGTTGCGCCCGAACAGCGACTGCGACGGCGTGTCGTGCATGTAGACCGAATAGGAGTTGTTGAAGTTGATCTTGACGAAGCCCAGCGGGTTCTCCGGCCCCGGCTGCTGTCGGTAGGTGAGGCCCTTGGCGATGGCCGAGCTCCAGTTGACCTTGGTGGGGTCGAGCTTCTTGCCGTCGCCGCCGTAAGCATCGATGCCGTACTTGACGAGCACGCTCTGGCCGCGCCTGGCCATCTCCTGCCCCTTCGGCACCAGGTCCTTCTCGATCACGGTCGGGGGCAGGTGCCACACCGCATTGAAGTTGAGCTCGTGGATCGCGGACTTGAGGATCGGGGTCGGCCGGTCTGGCTTGCCGACGACGCCGGCATGCCGCGTGACGATGCGGTCGTTCTCCACCGCCTCGATCTGCGCGGCGGGGATGTTCACCAGCACGTACTTCCTGCCGGCGCTCTTCGCCAGATCGGAAAGGCGCGTCAGGTTGAGCTTGAGCTGCTTGAGGCGCGAGGCGGCGGTCACGTTGAGCGACGCAATGGTGCGCTTGTCGACGACACCGGTCGGCGCGAGGCCGTTGGAGGCCTGATAGCGCTTCACCGCCTTGTCGACGTAGTAGTCGAAATTGTCCGAGTTGCCCCGCTCCCTGAGATCGCCCGAGAGCAGGAGACGCTCGCGCAGAACGGCGACGGCTGGATGGTTGGAGCCGGATTGCAGCTGCACGTCCGGCAGCGGCGTCCAGCCGCCGGCGGCAACGATCTCCGTGTAGCGCTTGATGGCGGCCTTGATGGCCGTCACGTTGGCCGGGCTGAGCGTCGGGTAGCCCTTGGGCGGCGTCGATTCCCATTCCTTGATGAAGGCGCGGTCGGTGGGATCGCTCTGGGATGCATAGGCCGCGCCCGGAAATCGCATCCAGTTCTCGTGGGGATCGTTGGCAGCCGCGGGCGCGGCACCGGCGGCCAGCGCAAGTGCGCCCGTGGCGAGGAACGCCGCTCCGATCTTCGCGCTCATGATCCCCGCCCCGTGCGGACAGTCTCAATTGCAACCCCAGAGGCCGATGGTTCTAGCCGCCGTTGGCCTCGCCCCGCAACCATGCGCCCGCAGGATGCAGTGGAAACAAGCGTGCGCTATTCGCGCGCCGATGAGAAGTCAAAACGGTGCGATGTCAATGCGTTCGCCTGGCAGTGATGCGAGGCGGACACGGGCCACGCAGTCCCGCTGCGGCAAGCCGTTACCGCCCGGGCGGCCTCTGGAAGAGGGACGCCAGGAGGGCGATGCCGACGACGACCGGCACCACGATCAGGAGCACCGCACCAACGGTGATGGCGACGCCGAGCAGCACAAAGAAGACGAACGCGAGAACAATGGTTGTAACGGCGAACGCGGCCGCACCCAGCAGCCAGGCCTGCCAGCCCGTGATGATGGTCGTCTTGCCGTTGCGCTCAATGACGATCATGCGGGTCTGTCCTTCGAGTTCCCTCTCCCCGTCGCGCTTCTTCAGCGCGAACGGGGAGAGGGTTAGGGTGAGGGGCAGCCAGACATAGCATGCCATCCACGCGGAGCCTCTTCCAAGTGGCATGGTCACCCATGTGGCTGGCCCCCCCCCCCCCCCCCCCCCCCCCCCCCCCCCC
>DATEVP010000153.1:0-9294 GCA_035258465.1 Hyphomicrobiaceae bacterium | reverse complement strand
AATGGGCAAGGCACTCGAAGGCGTCCGCATCCTCGACATGAGCCACGTGCAGGCGGGGCCGACCTGCACGCAGCTGCTCGCCTGGTTCGGCGCCGACGTCATCAAGGTGGAGCGGCCCGGCGTCGGCGACATCACGCGCGGCCAGCTGCAGGACGTGCCCAAGGCCGACAGCCTCTACTTCACGATGCTGAACCACAACAAGCGCTCGATCACGCTCGACACCAAGAACCCCAAAGGTCGAGAGGTGTTGGAGCGCCTGATCAAGACCTGCGACGTGCTGGTCGAGAATTTCGGCCCCGGCGTGCTCGATCGCATGGGCTACCCCTGGGAGCGCATCCAGGAGCTCAACCCGGGCATGATCTATGCCTCGATCAAGGGCTTCGGGCCGGGCCCTTATGAAGACTGCAAGGTCTACGAGAACGTGGCCCAGTGCACGGGCGGGGCGGCGTCCACCACCGGCTTCCGCGATGGCCCGCCGCTGGTGACCGGCGCGCAGATCGGCGATAGCGGCACCGGCCTGCACCTCGGCCTCGGCATCGTCACCGCTCTTTACCACCGCACCAAGACCGGCAAGGGCCAGCGCGTGACGGTGGCCATGCAGGATGGCGTCTTGAACCTGACGCGCGTGAAGATGCGCGACCAGCAGCGGCTCAAGAAAGGCCCCCTCACCGAATACAGCCAGCACGGCGAGGGCATTCCGTTCGGCGAGGCGGTGCCGCGCGCCGGCAACGACTCCGGCGGCGGCCAGCCCGGTCGCATCCTGAAGTGCAAAGGCTGGGAGAAAGACCCCAACGCCTATATCTACTTCATCACGCAGGCGCCGGTCTGGGAGGCGATCTGCGATGTCATCGGCGAGCCCGGCTGGAAGACGCATCCCGACTATGCCAAGCCGCCGGCGCGGCTGTCGCGCTTGAACGAGATCTTCGCCCGCATCGAAAAGTGGACGCAGACCAAGACCAAGTTCGAGGCCATGGAGATCCTCAACAAGTACGACATCCCCTGCGGGCCCATCCTGTCGATGAAGGAGCTGGCCGAGGACGAATCGCTATTCGCCTCGGGCACCATGGTGGAGGTGGATCACCCCACGCGCGGCAAATATTTGTCGGTGGGCAATCCGATCAAACTCTCCGCCAGTCCCTCCGAGGTGAAGCGCTCACCGCTGCTGGGTGAGCACACCGAGGAGGTGTTGCGCCAGCTCGGCTATACGGCAGAGGAGATCGCCGCCATCAAAGCCGCCGGCGCCACCGAGCCGGCCAAGAAGGTGGCGGCGGAGTGAGTCAAATGACCTGGCGTGGGTGCCCGCCTTCGCGGGCATGACGCCGGCGCAAGAGGGACCGGAGGTGGCAATGCGCATCGTCGTCCATGGACAGGAGGCCTTCGGCAAGGCCGTGCTCGACAGGCTGCTCGAGCGCAAGGAGAACGTCGTCGCCGCATTCTGCGCCCCCGACAAGGCGGGCCGGGCGGAAGATCCGCTCAAGGTTTTTGCGCGCGAGAAGGGACTGCCCGTGCATCAGCCGAAGAGCTGGAAAACGCCCGAGGCCCTCGAGCTGATGAAAGCCTGCAACGCCGACCTGTGCGTCATGGCTTACGTGACGCTGTTCGTGCCGCAGCCCGTGCTCGATGCGCCCAGGCTCGGCACGATCCAATATCACCCTTCGCTGCTGCCGCTGCATCGCGGGCCCTCGTCCATCAACTGGCCGATCGCCATGGGCAGGACCGAGACGGGGCTCTCGATCTTCTGGCCCGACGAGGGGCTCGATGAGGGCCCGATCCTGCTGCAGAAGAAGGTCGCAATCGGACCGGATGAAACGCTGGGCGACGTCTACTTCAAAAAGCTGTTCCCGATCGGCGTCGACGCCATGATGGAAGCGGTCGATCTCGTGCGTGCGGGCAAGGCACCGAAGGTCCCGCAAGACCACTCGAAGAAGACTTATGAGAGCTGGTTCAAAAAGGATATAGCCGAGATCGATTGGTCCAAGCCAGTGGCCGAGGTCTACAACCTCATCCGTGCAGCCAATCCCGCGCCCGGCGCGTGGAGCACGATCAAAGGCCAGGGAGTAGACTTTTTCGACTCGGGGAAAGTTACGGGCAGCGGCAAGCCCGGCGAGATTCTCGCCGTCGGCGATCAGGGCGTCACGGTCGCGGCCCAGGGCGGCGCAATCCAGGTCAAGCGCGTGCGAGTGGCTGGCGGGCAGAAGATCGCGGCGGCCGAGTGGGCAAAGTCGGCCGGTGTCAAACCCGGCGACCTCTTCGACAAGCCCGCACCGAAAGCAAAGGCCTGACGTCACCCCCGCGTCGTGTCGGAGACGCGCCCCCAAACAAGGCGGGGGTCCACGCAACTAAAGAGAGAGATCAGGCATCCCCCAAGTCGAGCGCGCATCACTTAACGCACCTGGCGTGGGTGCCCGCCTTCGCGGGCATGACGGCAGACTGCGAAGCAGCATTCAGCAGGCGAATTCTACGGGAGTATGTACACATGGCCGTGAAGTCCGACATCGAGATTGCGCGCGAGGCGAAGATGAAGCCGATCGCGGAGATCGGCAAAAGGATCGGTGTGCCCGAAAGCGCGCTGCTCAACTACGGCCCCTACAAGGCCAAGGTGTCCTTCGACTTCATCAACGGCGCGCAGAAGAACAAGGACGGCAAGCTGATCCTGGTCACGGCCATCACGCCGACGCCCGCCGGCGAGGGCAAGACTACGACCACCGTGGGGCTGGGTGACGGGCTCAACCGCATCGGCAAGCGCGCCATGAGCTGTCTGCGCGAGCCCTCGCTCGGCCCCTGCTTCGGCGTCAAGGGAGGGGCGGCCGGCGGCGGCCACGCGCAAGTCGTGCCGATGGAGGACATCAACCTCCACTTCACCGGCGACTTTCACGCCGTCACGTCCGCACACAACCTGCTCTCGGCGATGCTCGACAATCACATCTATTGGGGCAACGCGCTGGGACTCGACGTGCGCCGCATCGCCTGGCGCCGCGTCATGGACATGAACGACCGGGCGCTCAGGTCGATCGTCAACTCGCTCGGCGGCACCGCCAACGGCTTCCCGCGCGAGGACGGCTTCGACATCACGGTGGCTTCCGAGGTGATGGCGATCCTGTGCCTGGCCATGGACCTCAAGGACCTGGAGCGCCGGCTCGGCAACATCGTCGTCGGCTACACGCGCGAGCGCAAACCGGTCAAGGCCAGCGATCTGGAGGGCGACGGCGCCATGACCGTGCTCTTGAAGGACGCGCTGATGCCGAACCTGGTGCAGACGCTGGAGAACAACCCCGTCTTCATCCACGGCGGACCGTTCGCCAACATCGCGCATGGTTGCAACTCGGTGCTGGCCACCAAGACCGCGCTCAAGCTGTGCGACTACGTGGTGACGGAGGCGGGGTTCGGCGCGGACCTGGGCGCCGAGAAATTCTTCGACATCAAGTGCCGCAAGGCCGGGCTCACGCCGTCGGCGGCCGTCATCGTCGCCACCGTGCGGGCGCTCAAGATGCACGGCGGGGTGGCCAAGGACGACCTGAAGGCCGAGAACATCTCAGCCGTCACCAAGGGCTGCGAGAACCTGACGCGGCACCTGGAAAACCTGCGCAAGTTCGGCGTGCCGCCGGTCGTTGCCATCAACCGCTTCGTCACCGACACCGACAAGGAGATCGGCGCGATCATGAAGGCGGCCGAGGGCGCCGGCGCCAAGGCGTACCTGTGCACGCACTGGGCCGACGGCAGCAAGGGCCTCGAGGCCCTCGCCCGCCAGGTCGTGGACCTGGCCGACAGCGGCCAATCCAAGTTCAAGCCGCTCTATCCCGACGCCATGCCGCTGCGCGACAAGGTCAAGACCATCGCCACCGAGATCTACCGCGCCGCCGACATCGCCTGCGATGCCTCGATCGAGGCGCGCTTCAAGGAGCTGCAGGCGGCGGGCTACGGCCACCTGCCCGTGTGCATGGCCAAGACGCAGTATTCCTTCACCACCGACGCCAGCAAGAAGGGCGCGCCCACCGGCTTCATCGTGCCGATCCGCGAGGTGCGCCTGTCCGCCGGCGCCGAGTTCATCGTCGCCATCACCGGCGAGATCATGACCATGCCGGGCCTGCCCAAGGTGCCGGCGGCCAACAGCATCCGCCTCAACGACAAGGGCCAGATCGAAGGGCTGTTCTGAAGCCCGCCGGCGCGGTGGGTGTGAGGCGTCAGGCCTTGCAGGGACGGGCCGAGGCGCGGCACACGTGCCGTGAGCCTTCCTTGTCGCAATTGATGCGCGAGTTCTTGGCGTTCTTCCAGGAGGCGTAGTCGTCGCCCAGCCGCTTGGTATCGCGCACCTTCTCCGACCAGGCGCTGCGCGCCTTGCCGCGGGCCAGGAGCCGCACCAGGCTCGGGGCTCCCTTGGCCGTCACTCGGTCCCTGCACGTCTGGGCTTCGGCGGATGTGCCCGCGAGCGGGAACAGGGCGAACGAGCATGCCAACGCGAGAGCTACCTTGCGCATGAGAAGACTCCTGGATGTAATGTGCTGGGCTCGTGACTTGCCCGGCCCCCGCGGCCGAGTGCGCGGGCACCATGCCACTGTCCCGCTGCATCCGCCAGGGCCGGATTGCCTCTGAATTGCCTCTGGGGCCTTGCTAGATATTGGCGCGTCCCGCGCTTTTCGCTGATATGCTCGGCATGGAGATTTGCTGGACGCGCCCCCGGGCAATCCCCACATAGGGGGCAGGGGAGGTGACCCATGGTTACCCATCACGTCGAAGCCGCCCAGGCCCAGGCCGGTCTGGTGCATAGCCTCGCCGCCGCCGGCGGCCGCTACTCCGACGAGCGCTGGAGCATCGGCCTCGCACTGGCCGCCACGCTTCTCATTCCGGCCTATTTCTTCCTGACGCCCTACTGGAACGCCGAGTACACGCCGATCCGCCCGTGGGTGTGGGCCGTGCCCGGCATGATCTGCATTCTCTATCTCTTCGCCCAGTTCTGGGCACTGCTGCATTCCGCCGGCCGCTCCGACGACATCGGCATGAAGGACACCGTGGTGGCGCTCGTCACGGCCCTGTCGAGTTTCGGCACGCTGATCGCCCTGCTGATCCTCTGGTACCAGGGCAACTACCACTTCGGCCCGTTCCAGGCGATGGCCATTGCCACCATCACGGTGACGACCTTCGGCGAGCTGATCTTCACCGCCTGGGTGCGCTATCTGGTGAACCGGCGGTATTTCAGCAGCGTGCCGCAGGCGGGTTGAGCACTTGCCGCCTAACCCTGCCTCGAGCCCCGCGTCCGGCAGCTCGAACCGCTCTCTCGACCAGCTTAAAGCTCCCGGCACCCTGACGAATCCGACTCCGCCAATCGAAATGTGGGCGGTGCACATTGGCGTCCTCCCAGACTCGAGAAAGGTAAGCTAAAAATCTTGTCGCCCGCCTCAGTCCGCTACATCATCCCTGAACAGAGCCTTGTAAATTGTACGCTGAGTGCAGTGTCAGCTTTTGAAACAAACAATCTTGAATTGTCCAACGCTCGTTATTGGGTCGTTCTATTATTTGGGATACCAACGAAGCTCTTGGAACTCATCATGACGCGCGTCCTAGTCATCGACGACGATATCCACGTCCG
This sequence comes from Hyphomicrobiaceae bacterium, assembly GCA_035258465.1. Classification (GTDB taxonomy): domain Bacteria; phylum Pseudomonadota; class Alphaproteobacteria; order Rhizobiales; family Hyphomicrobiaceae; genus AWTP1-13. The sequence continues at coordinate 3,710 of DATEVP010000153.1, read as the reverse complement.
CGCGGCAATGCGGGTATTGCTGGAGCTGGATGGCATCGACACAGTTTTGGCGGAACGCGCCCAGGATGGTGCTGACGCTCTCGGATCGTCCACTTTCGACATGATATTCGTCGACATTTTCATGCCGGGCATGGACGGCCTCAAGGCCATCAAGGCATTTCGCGAGCGTGCGCCAACGGTCCCGATTGTCGCCATGTCCGGATTTGTGCCCCGGTCTCCCATCGGGGCGGGGGTGGACTTTCTTGGCATGGCGGCCAGCCTCGGCGCAGCCTATTGCCTGAAGAAGCCGTTCCAGCGCGGTGAACTGATCACGGCGATCGAGACGTGCCTCGGTGACTCCTGCCGCAGGTCATCTTTCTGCCAGGGCGTGACGGCATCGCCGGTTCGTGCGACGCATTCATCCGGTGCGCCACACGCTCCGTTTCGCAAACATTGACGAGGAGGCCGCATGACTTCGGTTCGGGTCCTTCACGTCGACGACGAGCCCGACATCCGCGCGATCGTAGAATATGCGCTGGGCCTTGACGACACATTCGCTCTGCGGAGCTGCAGCTCAGGCGAACATGCGCTTGAGGTGGCCCCCAAGTGGTCGCCCGATATCATTCTGCTCGACGTTATGATGCCGGTCATGGACGGCCCGGCGACACTCGCCCGATTGCGTGAAAACAGCCAAATTGCCGACACCCCAATCGTCTTCATGACGGCCCGCGCGCAGACCCACGAGGTCGAGCATTTCCGGGCGCTCGGGGCTGACGGCGTGATTGCGAAGCCATTCGACCCCATGACGCTCGCTACTTCGGTGCGCGGGCACTTGTCGAGGCGCAAGCCCGACCTTTCCGAATTGCGCGGCAGCTTCATTGCGCGCGCCCGGAAAGATGCGAAAGTGCTGATCGCGCGCAAGCACGAGACTTCGACAGCTGCGCTCGAGCAGATCAAAGACATTGCGCATCGCCTTGCCGGCGTTGCCGGCATCTATGGCTTCGACCGGATCAGCATCAGAGCTGCAGAGCTTGAGGATGCGGCTGTCGCAAAGCTCGGCGGAGGGGGCGGCTCGATGGATGTGGAACATGCGATCAACGAATTGATCGCATGCATCTTCTGCATCGGCGGCGAATAGCACCAACTTCGGTCGATCGCAATCGAACTTTACCGTGCGTGAAGGCAACGTGACCTGCCGCCTCCGCTGGTCGATTGGTTGGTGCAAACACCTTGATTCGCGACAGCTCAAAGCTACGCATTGCCTCGGCGCGAATGTTAGCCAACAAGCTTGTTGCCATGAGTGGGGCAGCGCCATCGAATCGGATCGAAGGCGCGCATGGCGGCAAAGATCAGCATGGGTGCGCGGCGCGAGGTGATGTCGGCGATAGCAGAGCGCCACCGCTCGGCGGAGCGGATGGAGAAAGGGCGCATTCTCGACGAGCTGCGTGCGGTGACTGGCAGGCATCGCGAGCACGCGGTCAGGGCGCTGGCAAAAAGCGGGGAGGATGTGACGCCTCAATCGCGCCATCGCCGACGCTGTGAACCTGCTCGAAATTGCACGCCGGTTTACACCCTGGCACTGAAGAGCCCTGCCGGAGCCACCGACTTTGGTGCGCAGCTTGAGGTGAAGCGGCCGAAAATGCTCGAAACTTCAGAAGGAACGCTTAGCAGCAGCCAAAAACTTCGCAGTGGCGCCAACTGAGCATCCGCATCTCATGAGCGCCAGCACCAGCCGAGGGCGCAGCCCCGGACGGTCACCTTCTCAGAGACAGCGAGCTTGTGGTCATTCGGGAGACGGACGCGAAGCAGGCGGCTGCGGTCGCGCGGCCGGAACATGTTCTGGAACTCCGGCGGTAGCGCGTCCGTCACGGGGAGAATGGCATCCACCGTACCTGTCACGCCTGCCGAGCCGCCGTCGACGCCGACTTTGTCGCCAGGCGCGAGACCAAACAGGTACGTCTCGGGAAGATAGGCGAGCACCACCGATTCCTTGCCGTGCAGCTGCAGGAGCTCGTCGCCGAACTTGACGACCTGGCCGGGCACCGGGACGCGTGAGCCGACCAGCGCCTCGCGCGGGGCCCGTATGATGCCCCGATTGTAGGTCGATTCCAGCTGACGCAGGGCGGTGGCGGCTCGCTGGAGCGCTGCGCGAACTCGAGGCAGCTGGATATCAAGCACGCTGATCTCGCTGCGCAACTCGGCCAGTCTCGCGCTTGTCGCGTACTCCGAGCTCAATGCTTGATCCATCCGCTGCAGATTGATCAGACCTCGGCCAGCCATGCGGTCGATCAAGCCGGTGGCGTTCGTGCTCTCGCGAGCATGGCGCTCGGCGAGCGGGACGAGATCGCGTGCGACGGCAGCGCGGATCCTGAGCTGAGCCTCGCGCGTGGCCAGCTCTGCATTCTGGGTGGAAAGGGTGGCGATATCTTTCAGGATGTCGAGCGATTCGAACTCCACCAGAACGTCACCGGCTGTAACCCGCTCGCCTTCGCTCACGCGCACCGTGGCGATCTTGCCGGGATATGTCGCCGCCACGACATAGCGATCGTTTACGATGAGACCGTGCGCGCGCAGGATCAGCGTGTCTCCGGCCGCATAATCGAGGACAAGCAACAGCAACGCGATGCAGATTGCAGAGTAAACGCGCCGACCCCAGCGAATCGGATCGGGCTGCTCCCGAGCGCGCAAAGTATCGAAGCGCTGCTGCGCCCGAATCATCTTCATGGCTTACCATTTGCGAATCGATCGCACCTTGTGTGGCACGTAGTCGTCGCGCACCGAGGCGAACAGCAACCATTCCTCGACGTAGGCCCACAACCGAACCGCACGCATGATGAAGGTGCTGAAGACGGAATAGCCCGGCATGTAGGGCGAATTGCGCAGAAACACCGGGCGATCCGTGATTAGCGCAGCGAGTGCGAGCGTGAGAAAGTCGAGCAGCAAGAGACCGAGCTGCATCGCCACCAGGATCGGCAGGGCAAACTCGCCATATTGGGCGAACAGCCACACGGTATAGACGGGAAAAACCACGGTGGCCGCCACGTTGACGATTAGAAACTCCCATTGGTGAAACAGCTCGGGAAGCCGGAAGCGACCCGACCTGGCATCCATGAGACCCAAGAACTTGCGATAGCGCAGACGGATCGCGTCGCGCTCCCAGCGCAGCCGCTGGCGCACTAGCGTCCACAGGCGCACCGGCACGTCCGTGTAACAAATCGCCTCGTCGGCGAAGACAACCTTCCAGCCGGCTGCCCGTATGCGAATTGTCAGGTCGAGATCTTCGCCGCCGCCGACATCGTATCCACCGACCTCGATCAGTGCCTGCCGGCGGAAGGCGCCAAAGGCGCCCGATATGCAGCAGACCTGATCGATGGCTGCGCCGATGCGCTTGCCGACGGAAATCGAGAGCAGATACTCGATAGCCTGGAAGCGCGCGACGAGACTCGCGTCGGCATTGCGCGGTATGAGATCGCCGGCCACGCCACCGACGGCAGGGTCCGAAAACGGCGCGACGATGCTGGCGATGGCCGACCGGTCGTAGGAGCAGTCGCAGTCGACGATGACGATGATGTCACCGCTCGAAGCGGCAGCGGCCAGATTGATAGCGGCCGACTTGCCGCTGCGCAGATCGGTCGCCAGCGCCCTGTCGATGAGACCCTCTCGCGCCATTTGCGCAGCGAGCTTGGCCATACCGTCGGAGGACCCGTCGCTGACGACGACGATCTCCAATC
>DATEVP010000152.1:0-2303 GCA_035258465.1 Hyphomicrobiaceae bacterium | reverse complement strand
GGCCACGGCAACGTCGTCATGAACCACGGGGCCGCCGAGAAGCTCGGCATTGCCGACGGCGATCTCGTCGAGGTGCGCTCGCCACTGAACCACACCAAGGGCCGCGTCATGCTGTGCGAGGGCATTCGCCCGGACACGCTCTTGATGATCGGCCAGTTCGACCAGTGGGCGACGCCGTTCGCCAAGGACTTCACGGCACCCAGCATGAACGCGCTCATGCCGATGATGCTCGACCTGACGGATGCGACGGGCTCGAGCGCCGACCTCGTGAAGGTCAGCGTGAGACGCCTCGGGGGCGCGTCATGACCCGCTGGGCGATGGTCGCCGATCTCGAGCGTTGCGTCGGGTGCCAGACGTGCACGGCAGCCTGCCGGCACGCGAACGCGACTGCGCCGGCCGTGCAATGGCGCAGGGTGCTCGACGTCGAAGCCGGGAGCTATCCGCACGTCAGCCGCACCTTCGTCCCCGTTGGGTGTCAGCACTGCGCCGATCCGCCGTGCATGCACGTCTGTCCAACGGGTTCCACGGGCCGGCGCGCCGACGGCATCGTCACCATCGACTACGACCTGTGCATCGGCTGCGCTTATTGCGACGTGGCATGTCCCTATCAGGCACGATTCAAAGTGGATGCTCCACGGTTCGCCTACGGCGATGCTGCCATGGAGAACGAGAGCGAACGCGAGGATCCGCGACGGCTGGGTGTCGCGCAGAAATGCAACTTCTGCTCGGACCGCATCGATTTCGGCCTCGCCAACGCCCTTGTGCCAGGTCTCGACCCGCGCGCCACGCCGGCTTGCGTCAATGCCTGCATCGCCGACGCCCTCCACTTCGGCGATCTCGACGACGAGGACAGCAACGTCTCGCGGCTGCTGCGCGAGCAGCGGCACTTCCGCATGCACGAGGAGCTCGCGACCCAACCTGGCTTCTACTACGTGAACGGCGGCACTAGCGAGCCTGTGCACAACGGGAGTGGTCCGACGGCCCCGTCCGCCCAACCCGGCAAGCTCCGCAACAAAGGCGCCGAGCCCGCGCACCAACAGCATTGGGATTGGAAGGCGGCCGGCAATTTCGTCTGTGGCGGCGCGGGAATTGGACTTTTCCTATTTGCCGCCGTGGTCGGGCGGAGCTCGCTGTTGCCTCTGGGCTCATTGGCGCTCGCAATCGTCGCGTTCGGCCTGTTGCTTTTGCTGTTCAAGATCGGCAGACCATGGCGCTTCATCTACGTGCTGCGCCAGCCTCGGCGCTCGTGGATGGCGCGGGAGGCGTGGATTGCGGGCGCCTTCTTTCCCTTGGCCGCCCTCGCAATTTGGTTCGAGACGCTCGAGCTCGTGATCGCCGCAGCCGCCACTGGCATGCTGTTCCTGCTCAGCCAGGCCATGATTCTGAGGGAAGCCAGGGGCATTCCGGCATGGCGTAGCCGGCTCATGGTGCCGCTCATCATGGCGACGGGCATCGCCGAGGGAGCTGGGCTGTTTCTCGCGGGCGCCGCCCTCTTGCCGTCGCTCGTGCCGGCAGCCCCAGCAGTGGCCGTCGCCGCGGTCATGTTGGCTGGGCTACGGGGCTGGATCTGGCGCCTTTATCTCAGCGCGCTGCAGGTGGAAGGGGCGCCGTCCCGCACCCTCGCAGTCCTCTCGACGCTGAGCCCATGGCTCTTTCTGGTTGGCCTGGCAGTCCCATCCATCCTGACAGTCGTTGGCTTGGCTGTGACAGATATCAGCCTTCCGGTCTTCGCTGTCGCCGGGATTTGCATTTTCGTGTCGGGCGGGGCCTTGAAGCTCATCTTGGTGACGCGTGCGGGCTTCAATCAGGGCTTTGCACTGCCGCAAGCGCCCGCGCGCGGATCTGAGGTTACGGGCCCGGCCATCAAGCCCGGGTGGTCGATGCCACGCTGGCGTGGAGAGCGAGCCATGAGCGCACAGACAGCTATGCGTGAGCCGAAGATCTTCATGTTCGATCCGGATGCGGAGGCGATGCCGCGCGAAGTGCTGACTGCGTTGCAGACGCACAGGCTGAGGCGGACATTGGAACGCGCCTATGCCGACGTGCCGCACTACCGGCGAAAATTCGACGCTGCCGGCGTGAAACCCGGCGATTTCCAAGCCCTGCCCGATATCGGGCGCTTTCCGTTCACAGTGAAGACGGACCTGCGCGACAACTATCCCTTCGGCATGTTTGCGGTGCCGCGGGAGAAGCTCCTTCGCCTGCACGCCTCGTCGGGGACCACGGGCAAGGCCACGGTTGTGGGCTACACCAAGGGTGACCTCGATCGGTGGGCCGACCTGATGGCCCGTTCGCTTGCGTGC
>DATEVP010000151.1:0-18751 GCA_035258465.1 Hyphomicrobiaceae bacterium | reverse complement strand
TTCCAGCGGATGCCGCGGCGCTGGTTGACGTGGAAGTAGCCGCAGCCCTCGTTATCGCCGCCGTTGAAGTCACGGGTCTTGGGGATGCCGGCCTCGGCCGCCGCCTCCTGGAATGCGTCGAGGATGTCCCAGCGGATGCGCGCGAGCTCGATGCGCCATTCCCCGCCGCGGGCGTGCAGCTTGTCGAACGCGCCGGGCTCGAAGGCGTCCGGCTCCAGCGCCCACTGGTCCTGGTGCTTCTTGAAGTAGGGCAGCACGTCGTCCCAGGCCCAGCCGGGATTGCCCATCTGCCGCCACAGATCGTAGTCGCGCGCCTGCCCGCGCATGTAGATCATGCCGTTGATGGAGGAGCAGCCGCCGAGCACGCGCCCGCGCGGATAGTTGAGGCTGCGGCCGTTGAGGCCCGGCTCCGCCGCCGTCTTGAAGCCCCAGTCGGTGCGCGGGTTGCCCATCAGATAGAGGTAGCCGACGGGGATGTGGATCCAGTGGTAGTTGTCCTTGCCGCCGGCCTCGAGCAGCAGCACGCGCGTGCCCGGATCGGCGGACAGCCGATTGGCCAGCAGGCAGCCCGCCGTGCCTGCGCCAACGATGATCGTGTCGTAGGTGTCCGCCGTCATCGCTCCCGCCTGTTCGCTGTTCGCGCAACAACCCTAGTCGGCCCGGTGCCCGAGGCAAAGCGTTAGGTCGCCCGGTCCGCGCTGGACAGACGGGGCGCTGTGGGTCGCGAGCCAGAACGGCAACCCCGCCCTGGAGTTATCGTGCCGCTTCTTGAAATGTGAAGTGCGCCAAGGCACGCGAGGTGCTTGGATTCCGGCCCCGCGACGACTGGCGCAGGATGGTGGCATCGCTCCGCGAGGCCGGGCCGCAACACTGAGGTGGGAGACTCATGACAGTCCGTCGCAAGGAAGCCAGCAAATTCGCCATCAACTCCAATTCTACACCATCGACCACTCGGCCCCGCAGTTCCTGGACAAGCTCGCCGACCGCGGCCACCGCTCCTTCGAGCTGATGATCTGCCCCATCTCTGGCCCATGGACCTGTCTGCCGCCGACCGCACGGGCCTGCGTCGACACGTCGAGGCGTGCGGGATCGAGGTCGTCACGCTCAACATGCCGAACATCGACATGAACATCGCGGGCGCATCGGAGGAGATGTCCGCCTATGCCCTCGATGCGGCCCGTTGACAAGCAGGTCTCGCGATGGAGCAGGATGCGATGCGCATCGAGTATGCTGGCCCCTCGTTGCGCGATATCCTGCGCCAGAACGATTAGCGTGCGTGATGGACAAGGAGAGCGAGTATGAGCGGGCTTCTCGATGGGCGCATTGCGGTGATTACCGGCGGTGGTTCAGGTATCGGCCGGGCGATTTCGCTTGGTTACGCCAAGGAAGGAGCACGGATTGTCGTCCTCGATGCCAACGCCGAAACGGCCACGCAGACCGAGAAGGCGATCACTGGCGCGGGCGGCAAAGCGTGGAGCTTCAAGCTTGACGTCACCGAGCGCGACGCGTGCCGTCAGACTGCCGCGGAGATCGCCAACAAAATCGGCCAGGTCTCGATCCTCGTGAACAACGCGGGCATCAACCGCCGCAACGCGTTTACCGCGGATCCAGAAGCCGTCCTCAAGGACTGGCAAGACATCATGGCCATCAATCTCGATGGCGTCTTCAACGTCACGCATGCCTTCCTGGGACAGCTGCGCGCGACCAAGGGCCGGATCGTCAATATCGGCTCGATCCAGTCCTTCATGCATGTGCGCACGCCGAACTCGCCCGCGTACACAACCTCCAAGCACGGCGTTCTCGGCTTCACCCGTGCGCTTGCGGCTGAGCTCGGCAAGGACGGGGTGCGCGTCAACGCCATTGGCCCGGGCCTGATCGAGACTCCGCTCAACGAGCAGGTGCGCGCCAACAACCCTGAGCTCGTGAAAATCTTCATGGACCACACACCGCTCGGCCGCGCCGGCAAGCCCGAGGACATCGTCGGCCCGGCGGTCTTTCTCGCCTCAGACCTTTCCGCCTACGTCACGGGCTCGATCATTATGGCGGACGGCGGCTACAGGACGATTTAGGTTGGCGGGAAACCGCAGTTGCCCGATCGTCGCCGAATGCTGAACATCTACGGCCCTGGATGGAGGAAATAGTGATGAGTTCCGCCGACCCCAACGTCGTGATCGTAACCGGCGAAAACCCGTTCATAAGGCTCAGCGTCACCGACAGCGACGACTACACCACCAATGCCAGCTTCTGGCGCATCATCTTCTCCCCTGCCGGGCCGGGACACGTGCTCTATCTCAAGAGCGAGCTGACGGAGAACCGCTGGCGCATCTATGCCGACAACATTGCCATGACGCGCTGGCTGCAATCGACCGTGCAGGGCATGCTGAATACGGAGCTGTTGGACACGAGCATTCCAGTGACCGATGCCGAATTCAGCAAGTCGGGCGATATGCGCTATTTCTGGACCGAGCGGGCGGTGGCGCGTGGCGAGGACGTCACCCTCACCTGGCACGACCTCGGCGATCCGCTGCTCATCCATACGCAGCCCAATTCGGTACCGGGGCGCCGCTACGGCGTGTGCACGGTGCTCGTGCCGGCACTCGGGGCGCGCCTGTCGCGCAACGGCATCCAAGCCTCCGGCCGGCCCTGGAAGCGGGAGCGGGAGGGCAGGCCATTCAGCACGAGCGCGCTGGCGTTCTCCGAAAGCTGGACCGATGTCCGATTCACGTCTTGAGGCCGGCCTTCTTTTCCGCGGCGCCCAGGTCGGACGTGTCGGCGGCGGCTCGATCCGCATCCCGGCATCGTTCTGCGGCCTGTTCGGCATCAAGGCGCACTTCGCCCGCGTGCCGATCTTCCCAGCTTCGAGTGCCGGGGGGTCCGGTGTGCCCCCTGCCTGCTGACGGAATCGTGCACCGCTGCGAACTGGCGGTCTGTGGCATGTGCTGAATAAGGTGATGCAAGACTCTGGCTGTACGAACAGACCGGCTATTGCGGACAGCTACGCGCCGTGCTGCTCGCGATGCAACACAGGGATCAGGTGGCTCTTAGCTGTTTGCTCCTCTTTCGTTGATTGAGCATGCTTGATGCTGTTGGCGGGGTTTCTTGCCGGTTTGCACGTTTTCGGTTGCCCTTCTTGTAGGCCACGGCCCTCTTTCCAGCGTGCGGCTTCGGACCTCTCGAGGTTTTACGTTGCTGACGACGCTCTGGACCGGTGGGAGTGCTGGATCCTACAGGCTCGACCATCTCCAGCCCGAACAGGGCGGCGACATCACCATCATCAAGCACCTTGGTTGTGGCCGGCACTGCTTTTTTCAACGAGAGTTCCTGTCCAGCATTTGCGAGCAGCTCGTTTTGGTCGACGCCGCGTAGCTCGAAGAGAAGCGCGGGCTTTTCGTCGAGCCTGGCGCCGACGCCATAGAGCACCGCCGCGACGTGCTTACACATGTCGGCCCAGTCCGGACAGCTGCAGGACAGCTTGATCTCCCCGGGTGCCGGAAAGAGCCCATCGCCCTCCCGGCACACCCGGTCCATGACGCTTTTGGAAAGGCGGCCCTGCAGCAGCTCGACCAGCGAATCGATGGTCCCCGCACAATCGGTGCAAATGGCCTTCCAGCGTGTCGCCGTGACGGGTGCAGGGTCGAGCCGACCAGCTGGGAAGCACCGACACTGATCCAACTGACCTCCGTTCACGACCCCAAGCGGTCATTGAGTGGCCGATTGAGCGGCAGAGCGCTCGCCTGCGCATGGAGTGTGCGCCGTCACCGGCCCGCTTCGACCTGCGCGCGAGTGATCCCATTTTGTGATCGCCGCTTCTCATGTCCTGCACCCGCGCCCGTCTCACCGGCATGGCGATCTATGTTCGGTATCGGCGACCCGGAAAGGGAACCCGCTCAGCGACCTTTCATCATCGCGCCGCCCTTCACGACATCCCAGGCGACGCTTGCGCCGAATTGCAGCAGATTCTTGAGCGGCAGCTTGGTGTTTTGCAGGATCGCGCGGAGGCGAGTTTCCTCGGCATCGCGGCATGGAAGATCGAGCAACGTCGCGGCAGCAAAGTGCGAGAACAGCTGCGTCAGCGCCACCCCGGTGCCGCCATATCCGACATTGAAGACGATCGCTTTCGTGCCGTGCGCACGACGAATGATGGGCAGGTCGGTGGCCGTTGAGTGAAAGGCACCGCCCCACTGCGTTGCAATCCTGATGTCCTTGCACCAAGGAACGCTCTTCGACAGATGACGCTCGAGGGAGGTGCGTATAGATGCCGGCACGTCGTAGTCGGATTTTGGAGTCCGGAAAAACGTCTCTACACCCCCGTACACGAGCCGCCCTTCGTGCAAGCGATAGAAGACGTAGCTCTTGTTCAGCTCGACCATGAACGATCGGCCATTGCCCAATCGTGCAACCGCGTCTTCACTGAGGGTTTCCGTCGCAACCATGTAGTTTCGAACGACCTTGGCGCGGGGCGGGGATGCCATGGCGATGGAGGACGTATATGCATTGGTGCACACCAAGACTCTGCCCGCCCGCACCTGCCTGCCGCCCGCGAGGCGAACAAGAGCGCCCCCGCGCGTTTCTTCGATGGATTCCACGCGAGCACGCTCGCAGATGCGAGCACCGAGTGCCACGGCATGCACGGCCAGCGCACGAACAAGCCGATAAGGATCAACCGTGTGAGCGGGCAAATCGAGTGTAGGCTTCCCATCGCGCGCCGGATCTGGCGCCAAGCTGTAACCGATCGCCGCGCGCTGCAGCGTCGCCGCCACTTTCGCTAAGCCGCTCGCCGAGAGACGTCCCATTGCCTGCAGTCGCAGCGTGCAAGGCCTGATCTCGCTCTCGGGCACCTTGGCAGCGAGCCCCGCGCCAAGAGCATGCAGCCGGCTGTTTAGAATGCGCAAAGCCCAAGCGTGATCGGCATTGTCATCCGCGGTCAGCAGCCAAACCGGTACGGGCAGCGGCGACAGCAAGCCTCCGTTGCGGCCGCTTGCTCCGAAGCCCACGAATTCCGATTCCAAAACAACCGGGCTCAGGCCCGGCTGGCGCTCGAGGATTGCAATCGCGGCGGACAGTCCGGCGAGCCCGCCGCCGATGATTACGACATCTGCGTCGGCCGGCGGATCGACAGATGGGACTTGGGAGGCACCGTCAGCATACTGCTGCCAGTAGCTCATGCCGTTCAGCGGCGCAGCCATTGGCCTCTCCATGCTGTTGGCGCCGAAACTCCGGTAGCAAAGATCATGAGCGGGGCAGCCCTCAGACCCTGAAAGACGTGGGCAATGCCATCGCCATCATCCGCCCAGTCACAGCATCGACTCGCGCGGAGAGGCCGCTCCGTTCGGTGCCCGCGATCGGCCGCGTACGCTGCTCGACAATCTCGGCCAGCGTTTGCGTATCGCCTTCCGCCACCCCGCCCAGGTGAGCGTATTTCGCGATGGTCCCGTAATCCTTCCGCCACAGCGCGGCGACGAAGGCGAGAGGGCTGAACACCTCCTTGTGCATGACGACCGCAGGGTGACCACCTTCCGACTTGGCTACGCGCGCATACTCTTCGTAATAGGAGGCCCAGTGCCGGCCTGGCTTGAGGTGATGCTCGGCATGATAGTCGTTGCCGAGATTACCGTGGTCGTGACCCACGTAGTCGGTGCAATTGCCGTGCGAATCCTGGATGTCGTCGGGATCGACAAGGCCGTGCTGCCAGAACGCGACCAGCGACTGCATGTTGCCACCCAGGAAGCGCGAGATGAAGACGATGCCCGCCGCTACGGGATTGAATAGGCCCAGGACAATGATCAACCCCCACCAGATGGCGAGCCCACGGGCGAGATCACGCACCTGGCGCATCTTTCCCTTGGTGCGTAGATAGCGGTAGATCGAAATTCCCGTCACTAGATCCACCCCCTGCTTGAACGCATGCCGGCTGAAGTCGAAAAAGCTGGTGCGGTCGCACGGTGCCGTGGTCTGCGAATCGAGCAGTCCGTTGTCCTCCACATGGTGCACGTAGACATGCTGCACGCGATAGTAGTGGGGTGCGCGCGCAAGCAGGAGCGCCAGCACGTTCTCGAAGTAGAACTGCAGCGCCTTGAGCAGCGTCTTGACGCGGCCTGAGGCACCGAGCTTCGGCTGGAAGATGCGGGTGTGAATGTTGACGTGGTCGGCAAGGTCGTGCGGGAACTGGATCAGCAGCAGTGCAACGCCATAGGCGGCCAGCACGAAGTAATTGATGGTCGAGGGCAGGATCAGCAGTACGGTGAGCGGGATCATGGCGATCGAGTTGCCGACCCAGATGCGCGTGAAGATGGCATCGATCGGATGATGCAGCAGGCCCGAGATCCAGCGATCGAGTGGGCGGCTGGCGATGCTCTGCTTCAGACCTTCGAACGTGTCGGGATATTCGGCGTAGATCAGATACGAGCGTGCGAACAGTCCGATCGAGAGCCACAAGACGAGCTCGCAAACAATCTCGATCGAGTTGGTGTAGTTGGGAAAGAACCCCGGGATGGTCTGCGTTGCCCCTGCCATGACGGCCGTCGAGACGACGAGCCAACCCAGCGGTGCGCGCTCGATGAGACTCCGCGGCAGCCCTTTGCCCACGAGCCACCCCGCACCGGCCGTCAGCCAATAGAGCGAGCAGCAGGCCAGGATGAAGTAGCTCGACACCATGCCGCAAAGGAACGTGTAAGGGGCGCGAAAGAACGAAGGGCGGCTCTGATCCTGGCCGGCCGGGGCAGCGGCGATCGCGGCGACATATGACATCGTGGATCTCCTGGAGCGTTGCCAAGTCACCGCCCATTTAGAGATCCGAAACAGACCTCCGCTGTTCCCGCGGGAACAGTGCTGGCAAACGCTGCCGGCCTTGATGCCGCGCTTCGTCGAACCACGGCAGAACCGAACACAAATAACCCGATCAGCTGTCACCGGCGTAACAGCTGCCCGCGACTGACGCGATCAAAGTGCGGTTGCAGGAGCCCAACGCCCACTAACCAGAAGCCAGATCCGAGGAAACTTATGATTGCGATCATGAACCGCGCGATTGCACCGTTTGTCCTTGCCCTCGCGGCGACTTGGCAGCCTGCTCTTGCCGAGTCCGGTCCCAGCGGCATCTGGATCGATCACACGGGGCGCGGCGCGGTGGAGATTACCAACTGCGATGGCGGGCTGTGCGGGCGCATCGTTTGGGTCAAGGATGTGGCCAATAACGCCGTCTGCGGCCGTCAGATCATCGGCAGCGTAAAGCCGATTGCCGCCGGCAAGTGGGATGGCGGATGGATCTACGATCCCGAAAAGGAGGCCAAGTACGATGTGGAGATCACGCAGCTAGGTGATCAGAAACTCAAGGTGATGGGCTATGCGGGCGTAAAGTTCCTGAGCGAGACCATGATCTGGACGCGCGCCCCCGACGCCCTAAAAAGATGCGATGACAAAATGACGCCTGCTTCGGCGAACCCTGGCTCCGCGATAACTTTCCAACCGGAGCCTGCGCCAGCAGCGAGTCCGTCGCCGCCGGTCGCCGAAGCGCCGGTCTCGGAAAGGCCTGGACCGATCCCACGCGACATTGCGGCCGCCAGAGCCGAGCAAGAAGCCTGCACCATTCGTTTGCCGTTCGTCGTGATCACGATGCCTTGCATCGAGTGACGCAAGGCAGTTCAAGGGTTCGTCGCTATCGAAAGTGTGTCGGGACATCACCAAACGGCCGAATGTCGGTTGGTGGCACCCTTCACCCGTACAGAGCCGATCGCCGTCCGTTGTTTGGAGTAGACCGACCGTCCAGAGGACAGCGGCGAGGCTGTGTGGACTTCCGGTAATGTTGCCGATTGTGCGGGAAAAGCTCTAACTCCCCGTGATCGGATCGAAGCCCCACGAGAACAGCGGCCTGCCGCCGTCGCTGCGTATTTCGACGACCTCCTCGCACCAGGAGCGGTCGAACTGGCCGCCCGGATAGAGCAGGTGGATGGGCGCCACCATGCCCTCCTCGAGCACCCAGTCGCCCCCTTGCACCGTACCGTCGGAGGTCATGAGCTCGAGCTCCATGTGCGAGAGGCCGAGGCCATGGAAGAAGATGACGGTGCGGTCGGGATCGGGGACGCCGGCTTTCCGGTAAGTGGCCCGAGCGAGCGCCTGCAGCTCCCTGATGCGCCCCCCGGGCTTCATTGCGGCCAGGAGCGTCTCGGCCACGGCCGAGGTCGCCTTCGCCCAGCGCTTCGCGTCACCCTCAGGCTCACCGTCGACAACCCACGTCTTGCCGCCGTCCCAGCAATAGAGATCGATGGTGCCGTGGCAGTCGAACATGACGTGCGTGCCGGCCTCAACCTCGCTGTCCTCGAATCCGGTCGCGAGCATGATGGTTTGGTCCGTGCCGCGCGGATGGCCCCAGACCATGCCGCCCGGATCGCGCACGAAGCCGCCGAGTTCGGCCACCGAGCAGGCGTAGGCGATGTTGAGGTCACGCCAGGTTGCACCTTTTTGCCAGAAGGCGATCGTCTTGCGGATCGCCGCCTCGTTGAGCCGCGTCGCGCGACGGATGAGGTCGAGTTCGACCGGCGTCTTGATGGCGCGGGCGAACATCATCGGGTCATAGCCGTCGGCGACGGCAAGTCCCTCCATGCCGAGCCTCAGGCCGAAGCCCTGGTCGTCGAAAGCGACCTTCGCGCGGTCGAGCTTCACCTCCCGGAGCGCGCCCTTGAGCGCGGTTGCCATATCGAACGCGTACTGCTTGCGCGCATTCTCGACCCAAGGCGTACCGCGGGCGGACAGCGGAATGAAGCGGTCGATGTCGGATTTCTGCGCCGGGAGGTCGAGCGGCATCATCACCGCGCGGAACGGCCGGATGTCCTCGATCCAGGTCGACTGCTCTAGGAAGGTGGCAAGGTAGTAGTCGGCGACCACCATGATCGGGTGCTCGGGCGCGTGCCGCGAGAGGATGACGGCACACACGCGCGGCTCGTCGGACTTGTGCGCGATGCCGTTGAAACCCGACAGGTAGAAGACATTGGTCGGCACCGTCGCCACGATGCCGTCGAGGCCGCGGGCCTCGAGAGCGTGGAGCACACGGTCGAGATTGCAGAAGCGCTTGGGCAGGGGCCTTCTCGGAAAGGCGGCGGACGCAGCAGTGTCGGTCGTCATGTGGCCTCTCCGTGACACCCGATGAAGACAGCCATGCTATGCGCTTTGCGCCTGCGCCGTAAGGGCCAAATCCCTTGGCCGTGCTACTTCGTCATGCCGGTGATGCTCCGGCTGACGGCGCGGGGATCGCGGATGGGCCAGCGGCCGGCGTCGACCTGGGCGAGAAAATCGGCGAGTGCCGCGTTGAAGGCGGCCGGCTCCTCGATGTTGACGGCGTGGCCGCTGTTGGGGATCACGAGCAGGCCCGCCGTCGGGCAAGTGCGCTTGATGAAGACGCCCGGCAGCAGGCACGGCCAATCCTCGTCGCCGGTGACGACGAGCATCGGCACGCGGCACGCGGCGAGCTTGTCCTCCAGATCGAAGATCGACGGGCGCTCGCGCTGCACGCCGAGCTGGGTGTTGGCTGCGCCCTTGGCGGAGTGCCCCGCCAGCATTGCCTTGAATTCCGCAAACCCGCGCGGGTCCTTGTTCTCGAACTGCACGCGGGTGGGGCCATGGGCATAGGCCTCGGCGAAGGCGGCCATGCCCTCCTTTTCCAGCTTGGCGGCAATGACGACGGCTTCCTCGCGAAACTTCTCGCGCTCGCCGGGCTCGGAGCCGTAGCCCGCCCCGGCAACCAGCAGCGAGCGTGCGCGGGAGGGGTAGGTGAGGCCGAAATGGAGGGTGGCGAGCCCGCCCATCGACAAGCCGACGATGTGCGCCTTGTCGATGCTCAGACCATCGAGGATCGAGCGGATATCGTCGCAGGCGCGTGCCTGCGAATAGCGGGCCACGCTCTCGGGGACCTCGGAGGGCGGCCAGCCGCGTGCATTGAAGGCGATGCAGCGGTAGCGCCGCGAGAAGTAGCGAACCTGCGGCTCCCAGCTACGGTGGTCGCCTGCAAACTCGTGCACAAAAACGACCGGCGCGCCGCTGCCGGCTTCTTCGTAGTAGAGCCTGACGCCGTCGTCGGTGGAGAGATGGGGCATAGGAGGTTTCCGGGTCCCAGTCGTTCAAGGGCAAATACGTTGCTCCAGTCTATACGAACCAGCGGGCGTTCACTCGCCATGTTCCCGAGAAGGTGCACCGGGTCATCACCCCCGATCGTAGGCACCGCCGATGGCAGCGACATAGCGCTCGATCGAGTCCTGCAGAATCTGCTTTGCCGCCGCCGGTATGACCCGATCGAAGAAATGGCTGTAGGCCCGGTCGAATTGGAAGGGTGCGAGCGCCGCGCCGATCGCCCGCACGCCCTTCTCCGACAGGGGGATATTGTTCGGATAGCTTCGCATGAAGGTGAAGGACTTGCGGTCGAGGTTCACCGTGGCAATGTCTGCCGAGCAAACCACGCCCCGGCCTTCGGCGCCCGCTGCCCAATGCAGCATGGCACCCCCGGGGAAGTGTCCACCGCCCCGGATGAGCGTCACGCCCGGGAGCAGCTCGAAGGTCTCGCCCCGCCATGGCTTGATGCAGGGATCGGGCCGCATGATCCAAGCTGAATCGTCGGCGTGCAGGTGCACCGGCACGTTGCCGAACGCACCGCTCCACTCGACGAGCGTGGTGTAGAAATGCGGATGCGAAATGGCAATGGCGCTCAAGCCGCCGAGACCCTTGATCAGGGTGACAGTGGCCTCGTCGATGAGGGAGATGCAGTCCCACAAGACGTTGCCGTGAGGCGTGCAAACGAGCAGCGCGCGCTGGCCGATGGCGAAAGTCGGCTGCGTGCCGATGCCGATGAGGCCTGGCTCGTGCTGGCGGAACGCGTTGAGATGGCGCACCGCGAGCTGTTCGAGCGTGGTCCAGGATTGCCCGCCCGGCGGCGTGAACTGGCGCTCGTCCTCGCACACGCGGCACTCAGCCGGCGGAGCCCCGCTCGGCGCATACTGCATGCCGCACGCCGTGCAGATGAAAGCCGGCATTGCCCGCTCCCATTGATCGAAGCGGGCATCATAGCTCCCGCAGGCGATCGTTCGATTCCAAATGCGAAGTTGGCGGCGTCGAGGATGTGGAGTTCGAAGTCACCTTCTTGCGCTCGCTTGCCCCGCCGCCAGTCGTTGTCGGCTCCATCGATCGTGATCAGCGTCCCGCCAGTGGAAGCGAGGAAATCGAGAAAGCGCGCCTTGCCGCCATTACGCCTGACTCACTTGGTGGGGCATTCGCAACGCCCTATTTGCAAGCAGTCACCGGGCTGTGGTTTGCGGCGCCCATTTTCGCCCACGTTTCCGCCAACGGCTGTTCCATGGAAATCGACAGGCGATTGATATAATTGGTCGGAGCGGGGAGATTCGAACTCCCGACCCCTTGCTCCCGAAGCAAGTGCGCTACCAGGCTGCGCTACGCTCCGCCCGACCGAGACGAGTGTCCGGCAGTGTCGCCGCCGGAAGAGGGGCTTATATAGCCGCCGGCCCCCGAGGTCGCAAGGGAAGCGGGCCGGATCGCGCTTGCGCGCGGCGGCATGCGCGTGCCGCTGTGATGACGGAACACGCGCCCCGCGCCGCCCCGACTGGTGTCAAGCACCCGAAACGCCGCTTCCATGCGGCGTCATGCGCCGCCAGCGGCTATCGGCCGCCCGTGCAGGAAGCGATGCTGCAAGAGCATGAACGCGGCGAAGACCAGCATGGCCCCGGCGAACCAGAGGTGCGGCCGGGCTGCCGGTCACGTCGCGCGTATGGCCGCGGGCATGACGCCGTGCTGGGTGCTTGTAGGCGGCGCCGCGCTCAGATCGAGCCGTTGATCCAGTCGGTCAGCTGTTTCTTCTGGGTGAGCGCGCCGACGCGCTGGGCCGCGACCTGGCCACCCTTGAAAATCATCAACGTCGGCATGGCCTGGATACGGTACTGCTGCGTAACTGCGGGGTTGTGGTCGACGTCGAGCTTGGCCACCTTGACCTTGCCCTTCAAGTCGGTTGCCACCTGCTCGAGTGCCGGCGCCATGGCTTTGCAAGGCCCGCACCACTCGGCATAGAAATCAACGAGCACGGGCTCAGCCGACTGCAACACCTCCTTGTCGAAGTCCGCGTCCGATACGTAGAGCATCGCTCCAGTCGGCATCGAAGTCTCCTTTTTTGCTGCCCCAGCGGGCAGCGAGGCGTTGCGGGCAGAACGTAGGGAGGCACCCCTCAGGCGTCAAGGCTGGCCGGATCGACCTGCCAGAGGCGGTGTTGATAGGCGTCGAGTTGCTCCTGCGGAATCTCCATGATTCGCGGCCCATCCGTCCAAAGAATGGCGGCGCGCACATCTCGGTGAGCGAAGATACGGGCGACCGCCAGCCGGTAGGCTGCAAGTTGCAGCACATACGCATCCGCAACGTCGGCGGGATCGGTTGGCGGCGGGCGGTTGGTTTTGTAGTCGACGATCAGGATCGAGTCGCTGGTCCGCACCAGACGGTCGATCTTGCCGGCGAGGCGCAGCGCGGGACCTTTCCCATCGGGGTGCGGAACTTCAGCGACGATCGCCACCTCGGCGCGGCTGTCGGGGCCGAACAGCGGCGCAAAGGTTGGATCACGGAGTATCGCCAGGGTTTCCGCCGCGATCGCCTTGCGCATTTTCGGCGGCAGCTGCGCCGCCCGGCTGGCGAGAAATGCTTCCGCTGCTTTCTCCCAGCGATCGGTGGGGATCGTCGGCAGATGCTCGAGCAGCGCGTGCGTGGCGGTACCGCGCAGGAAGCGGCTGTCCTGGGCGAGCGCTGCGGGCGACAGCACCGGCGGCTCGGCGAGTTGCCTTTCGCGGGGCTCGACCGGCTCGCCGGCCGCATCGCTTTCCAGCGGCGCCAGCTTCGAGGGTGCGAGCGGCATGGCGATCAGCGGCTCTTTCGGTGCCGCCTGCCTGGACCACGCGGGCAGCGGGCGTGAGGCGCTCGATACCTGCGCTTCCTTCCCGGTCGAGTCGGGTTTGGCGGTTTGGGCGCTCTCGATGCGCCACACCGTCGTGCCATCGGCGGCCTTGGCCTCTTGCAGGCTCTCAGCCAATGCGTCCTTGATCAGGTTGTGCCAGCAGTCGGCGGGCGGCGCGGTGCCGTTCTCGAAGCCGGCGACATAAAGCCGGTCGCGCGCCCGCGTCAGCGCCACGTAGAGCAGCCGGTTGCGCTCCTCCCGCTCCGCGTCCGCCACCGCCTGCCTGGCCTGCTGCACGGGCGCCAGGCCGCTCGTGCCCTTGACGGGCCACAGGAACGGGGGCGGCATGTTGACCGGGCGCTCGGCATCCTCGAGCTTCAGCAGACCGCTCGGCGATCGGCCCGACCTCGTCGAGCAGGTGTCGGGCAGGAACACGATCGGCGCCTCCAGGCCCTTGGCGCCATGCACCGTCATGACGCGGACCTCGTCGCGGCCCTGCTCCATGTCGCGCTTGATCTCGCGGCGGCCCTGGCGAAGCCGGCTCAGGAATCCCTGCAGCGACGGCGGCGCCGTCTCGTCATAGGCAAGCGCCAGGTTGAGGAACTCATCGAGCGCATCGGCCGCCTCCGCGCCCAGCCGCGCGAGCATCTTGGCGCGCCCGCCTTCGCCGTCGAGCAACCCGGCGTAAAACTCGAAGGGCGGCACGTGGTCCGCACGCACGCGCCACCGCCGGAGCATCGCGGCTGCCGTCTCCAGGCGCGGGTCCGACGGCGCGCGCGCCATCAGCTGCTGCCACAGCGATCCCTGGCGCTTGGGCGCAAGCGCGAGCAGGTCGTCGTCGTCGAGGCCGATCAGCGGCGACTTGAGCACGGCGGCGAGCGCCAGGTCGTCCTCGGCAAGGGTGAGGACGTCGCCGAGCGCCATCAGATCCTGCACCGCGATCTGATCGGCGAGCACCAGCCGGTCGGAGCCAGCGACCCTGAGCCCACGCGTCTTCAAGGCCGACACCATGACCGGCGCGAACGGCGTGCGCTTGCGCACCAGGATCAGGATATCGCCGGCACGGATCGGCCGGTCCTCCGAGGCGAGGCGCTCGCCCGACTTGAGCCAGGCGGCGATGGTATCGGCGATCCGCGCCGCCAGTTGCACGACGGGCGAGGCGGCGCTTTCCTCTTCGAGCGGCGACCAGGGCTCGGCCCGGTCCGGGGTTGGCTTCTTCACCGTCGGCCAGATCTCGATCAGACCGGCGTGGCCGGCGCGGTCGGCGATATGCCGGATGGGGTCGGCGGAGGCCGTCACGCCAGGCGTGCGCGTGGGCGACGAGAAGATGCGGTCGACCGCCGTCAGCAGCGGCTCCACCGACCGGAACGACAAGGTGAGCGGAATGTGGCGCCACGGCAGGGTGGAGCGCCGGGCGTGCTCGGCGAAGCCCTTGCCGGTCTCGGCGAACATGGTGGGTGCGGCGCCCTGGAAGCTGTAGATCGACTGCTTCTCGTCGCCGACGGCGAACAGGGTACGCGCCACCTCGCGCGCGCCGGCGCCGGCGAAGAACTCTTCGGCCAGCGCGCGGATGACATTCCACTGGGCGGGGCTCGTGTCTTGCGCCTCGTCGACCAGGATATGATCCAGGCCGCCATCGAGCTTGTAGAGCACCCACTCGACCGTCGCCGAGGAACCGAGCAGGGTCGCCGCCCTTCGCACCAGATCGTCGAAATCCAGCGCCGCGCGGCGCGCCTTCGTCTCGCCGTAGCGCTGCATCACCGCCTCGGCAAGGCGCAGCAGCGCGACGGTGGCGTCGAGCAGCTGCAGCTTGCAGCGCTCTTCGTTGAGGGCGACGAATGCCGCCTGTGCGCGCGTGAGCAGCGCCAGCGCATCGGCGTGCTTGTCGCCCAGCGCCTTGGTCATCAGCCTCTGGCGAGGATCGCCGCCCCCGGTCAGGAACAGTTTCGAGATCGCCTCGATGCGGCCGAGCGGTCCGCTGGCGGCGAGCACGGCCGCGACACGGTCGGACGCCTCCACATCGCTGTTCGAGCCCGAGGCGAGGATATCCCGCAGGCGCGTCAGCTCGGGCTTGGGGATGAGGTTGCAGAGCCGCTGCTCGATCTCCGTCAGCTGTGCGTCTGCGCCAAGTTGCAGGGCGCGTCGGTATATCTTCTCTGCGGTGACGAACGGCTCTTCCTCGTCATCGTCGAGGCGCACGGCGGCAGTGAGCCAATCCTGCTCGCGCAGCGCCTCCGCAAGCAGAGCATCGAAGTTGTGGTCGCTCGCGTAGGCTGTGGTCGCTTTGAGCGCCTTCGCCAGCGGGGTGCCGGGCGCGGCGGCGGCCTCGGCCAGCACCTCATCGCCAGCCTCGGCCAGCAGGGCCGCCCGTTCGTGCTCGTCGAGGATGGCAAACCCCGGCGCCACGCCGGCTTCCAGCGGGAAGCGCTGCAGCAGGCGCTCGCAGAAGGCATGGATGGTCTGCACCTTGAGCCCGCCGGGCGTCTCGATGGCGATAGCGAACAGCTGGCGCGCGCGCCGCAGCTCCTCCGCGCTCGGGCTCCTGCCCAACAGCTCTTTGAGGTTCGCTTTCAGGGACGCATCGTCGGCTGTCACCCATTCGGCCAGCCGCTCGAACACGCGTTTCGACATCTCCGCCGCTGCCGCCTTGGTGTAGGTGAGCGCCAGGATCCGCTCGGGCGGCGTGCCGGCCAGCAGCAGGCGCAGGATGCGCATGGAGAGCACGTGCGTCTTGCCGGTGCCGGCGTTGGCGCTGACCCACGCCGATGTCGCCGGATCGGCGGCGGCCGCCTGGTTGCGCCGGGTTTCCTCGCGCGCCGCGTCGAATGGGGATTTCCTGGCGAAGAGGCCCATCGCTCACTCCTCCTCGATCGTCTCGGCCGACCATTCGGCGACGCGAGCAAGGTGGGCGTAGGCGTCGTACTTGTAGGCGAAGGTGAAGCGGGCGCGGCGCAGGGCGCGATAGGGCGTCTCGGCGTCGTCGAAGCGCGCGATCAGCCGGACCAGGCCTTCCTGGGCGCGGGCGGCAAGGGCGGCCGGATCGCCGCCGTTGAGGTAGACTTGGTCGCCGGCCGGCTCGCCGCCGGAGGCCGAGATATAGCGCAGCGCCGCGACGGGCTGGGCGGGAAGGCCGGCGAAGCCGCCGGACAGGGCAATGGCGGCCTCCAGCGGCAGCTGCGGCGCCTCCCCCTGCTCCGCGCGCCTCTTGAAGTTAGCGAGGCCGGCCGCGGTCTTGTAGTCGGTGATGACGAGGCCGGCCTTGCCGGCGTCGATGCGGTCGGCGCGCGCTTTCAGTGTGAAGGCCCCGGCCGGGCCCTCGAGCACCATCGCGCCGTCGACCTCGGCGACGCTCTTATCGATGCCGGCGCGGCGGCCGCGCTCGGTCTCGGCGAACCAGGCGGCGAAGCGCGCGAAGCGCGGCGCCCAGAACGCCGCCACGCGGGGGGAGCCGGTGCAGTCGGTCAGCGCGCCCTCGGCGAATTCGAGCAGCGCGGCGCAGATATCGTCCGGGAGCTTGTCGGGATACTTGCGCGCGAACCGGCTCAACGTCTCGTGCACGATCTGGCCGCGCAGGGCCGCATCGGGCTTTTGACCCAGCGCCGGCAAAGGCGCCAGCTCGAGGATGCGCTCGGCGAAGATGGCGTAGGGATTGGCGATCCACTTCTCGATGGTCGTCACGCTGAGCTGGCGCGGGCGCATGACAACCGGCGGGCGCGGCTGCGGCGCGCGCACCGGGCGCGGCGGCCCATCGAGCGCATTGCGGGCGTGCGCCCACGCGAGCCACGGCTGATCCGGCGCGGCGGTCCTGCCGAGGCCTTCGAGCAGGGCCTGCAGCCGCAGCAGCCAGCGCGACGGCACCGTCGGCACGCCGTCGATCTTGGCCGCGCGCGTGAGATAGACGCGCTCCACGCCGAGCAGCGAGGCGAAGATGTGCGCCGCATCGCCGATGCGCTCCTCCGGCGCCGGCAGCCCGAGCGCCGCGCGCATTGGCCGGTTGAGCCACGGGCCCGGATCGGCGGCCTGCGGCCAGGTGCCTTCGTTGAGCGAGCCCAGAACGACGACGTCGGGCTGCTGCAGCCGGGACTCGAACGGCTCCCAGATGGCGATGCGCGGATGCGTGGGCCCGCGCGGTCGAATGGCCGCCGGGGCCACGAGGCTGCGGTAGAAATCGGGGTAGTCGGCAGCGGCCAGTTCCGGGGCGGCGATCCCGGCATCGATCAGGCCGGCGAAGAATTTTGCCGCCCACTCTCCTGCCTCGCCGGCCCACAGCGAGCCGCCGGATGCGCCGCTCGCGCGACCGAGCCCCTCGGCAGTGTTCACGTGAGCCTTGGCGAGCACGCGCAGGTCGGCTTTCGACGTCGAGGCAAACAGGGTTTCGAGCGGCTGCAGGGCGTTCGCCAGGCGCTTGGTCAGATCGCGGGCAGCCTGCCAGTCGGCGCGCTTGAGGGCGCGCACGGCCCGGTGCCGGCGCGTGCCGGACTTGGTCTCGGCCTCCGCGCGCGCAAGCTCGGCCGCGATGCCATCGAGGCCCTGGCCGAAGTAAGGCGCGCGGAAGACGGCAAGCTCCAGCGCCCGGGCGGCCCGCGCCAGCTCGGCCGCCGAGAACCCCAGCCGGCACAGCGGATGCTTCAGGAGCGCCGCCAGGGCGATCGGCTGGAAGTGCGTCGCGGCCACCTCGACGATGAGGTCGAGGAACGCGCCGAGCGGGAACTTGGCGAACGGCTGGCCGGCCGAGTCGTCGACGCGCAGTCCCCAGGCCTCGAGCCGGACCGACACGCGCCGCGCCAGCTGCCGGTCGGGCGACACCAGCGCTGCGGTGCGGCCCGGCGTCTCCGCCACCTCGCGCAGGATCAGGGCGACGGCTTCCGCCTCGTCCTCCGCGCTCGGCGCTTCGAGGACGGCAAAGTCTCTCAGGGCATCGTCGATCTGGCGCTTGTCGGCCGACGATGTGAAGCGATGCCAGAGCTGCGTGGTGCCGACCGGGCGCATGGCCTCGCTGACCAACGTCGCGCGTGCATGCTGTGCCGCGCGCGGCACAGGCGCCGGCAGCGCCAGCACGTCCGCGCGCGGCACGCCGAGAGCATCGAGCAGCTTCTTCAAGCCATACTGGGGGTGCTCGGGATGCGGCGCCGGCTCTGAAGCTGCAGGGCGGATCGCGTCCCAGCTCTCCTGGTCGAGCGTCTGGTCGAGCCCCGGCAGCACCACGGCACCGTTCGGCAATCCAGCCACCGCCCGCAGCAGCTCGGTCACGGCCGGGACGCTGCTCATGACGCCGGCGACGATCACCGGCGCGCTCGGCGGCTTCTCCTGCAGCCGCTGCGCCTGGGCGAGGATCAACCGCTTGTCGTGCTGCATCTTGGAGCCGCGGCCCCCGAGCGCAGCCGGCAAATGTTCGGTGACGATCTTCAGGAATTCGAGCGTCCTGTCCCAGTGCGCGGAGAACTCGCCGGGGACGAGGGTCTGCATCTTGCCGAGATCGACATCCTCGATCTCCATCTGGTCCATAAGCCCCGCGAGCTCCGCGGCGAGCCTCGCGGCCTGGGCGGGCGTGCGGCCGGGCGTACCGACGACGGCTGCAATGTCCGATCCCCGGCCGCGCGCGCCGCGGTCAGCCTCCGACCACCTGAGCACGAGCTTGGCGAGCAGCAGCTGCCGTTCGAGGTCGCCGACCGCCGGCGGGATGTCGGCGTCGCCGTCGCCACCCAGATCATCGACGCTGAGGAAGGCGGTGAGGTCCTCGGAGGTGGCAAAGATCGGCCGGATCTTCGGCAGCAGAAGCGCCGCGCCACCCGATGCCTTCAGGAACGCCTCCTGCAGCGCGCGCGT
>DATEVP010000150.1:0-12520 GCA_035258465.1 Hyphomicrobiaceae bacterium | reverse complement strand
GGCGTCGTGCCCCAGTCCTCGTGCAGCTTGAGGCATGAGGCGCCGCCCTGGATCATCTCGATCAGGGCGGCCGGCTTCGAGGCGTTGCCCTTGCCCGAGAAGGCGAGGTTCATGGGGAACGCGTCGGCCGCCTCGATCATGCGCGCCAGGTGCCAGGGGCCGGGCGTGCAGGTGGTCGCGGCCGTGCCGGTCGCGGGGCCGGTGCCGCCGCCGATCATCATGGTGATGCCGGAGTTCAGCGCCTCCTCGATCTGCTGCGGGCAGATGAAGTGGATGTGGCTGTCGATGCCGCCGGCGGTGAGGATCTTGCCCTCGCCGGCGATGGCCTCGGTGCCGGGGCCGACGACGATGTCGACGCCCGCCTGGATGTCGGGATTGCCGGCCTTGCCGATGGCGGCGATGCGGCCGTCGCGCAAGCCGACGTCGGCCTTGAAGATGCCGGTGTGGTCGATGATCAGCGCGTTGGTGATGACGGTGTCGACGGCGCCGTCGGCGCGCGAGGCCTGGCTCTGCCCCATGCCGTCGCGGATCACCTTGCCGCCGCCGAACTTCACCTCCTCGCCGTAGGTGGTGAGGTCCTTCTCCACCTCGACGACGAGGTCGGTGTCGGCGAGCCGAACCCTGTCGCCGGTGGTGGGCCCGAACATGTCGGCATAGGCGGCGCGGGAGATTCTGATCGGCATGTGCTTGTCTGCCCCCTAAATAGTGCCACGACGGCGTCTGCTGCGCCGATCCTTTCGAAGCACTGCCAAGGCAATAGCCTCGTCATCGCTCATCGTTCTCGGCGGGCCTCGCCTTTTCGGCGCGTTCTCGAACACCGCCGATGCACTTGCGTTGCGTGGACGAACGAGGATTCTGCCTTTGGTATCCAAATAGAACTCCAACTTGTCGCCGTCCCGCAGGCGCAGCCTCGCGCGCAGCTCTACAGGAATTGTGATCTGTCCTTTGGACCTCAAAGTCACTTCGAAGGAACGCATCGCTATCGCCCCGGGCTCTTTGTTCGCCTTGACCTACTTCTCGCCGACTCGCGTGGCGTGGCTGACGGCGATCTGCCAGCCGTCGCCCGCGCGCACGTAGACCGCCGTCCAGCGGACTTGGGATGCCTTGCCGTTGCTGGACGGGCGGATCGGGCTCACGCCCCTGACGATCGCGGTCCAGCCGCCCGGCACGCGGATGACGAGATCGGTGGCGGGGGCGGTCTCGATCACGGGATCGCCTGCCAGCACCGCGGCGATATGCGCCCTCTTGTCGTCGACCTTGCCGGAGGCGTGCGTGTGGGCGAAGCCGTCGGCGTAGATTTTGCGCAGCGCTGCCGCATCCTTCTTCTCGATCGCGCGGCTCACGGCCTTGCGGAACTCGACCACCTCTTCGACGGTTGCCTTCTCCTCGCGCTCGCTCAGGATCGACGGCGGATGCGCGAGTGCCGCACCGGCAAGCGGCACAAGGAGTGCGAGGGTCGCGGTGAGCGATCGCGTCGCGCGCATCAGAGCGGCCCCATGATTTGCGCTCGGAAGCCGTAGACCTCGCGCCGGCCGGCGAAGGGCACGAGCTGCACGTCGCGCGTCTGCCCCGGCTCGAAGCGCACGGCGGTACCCGCCGGGATATCGAGCCGGTGACCCCGCGCTTTTATGCGGTCGAACTGCAGGGCCGGGTTGGTTTCGGCGAAATGATAGTGCGAGCCGACCTGGATCGGCCGGTCGCCGGTGTTGGCGACGGTGAGCGTGACGGCCGTGCGCCCGGCGTTGATCTCGATCTCGCCGGGGGCGGTGATGACTTCGCCGGGGATCATGATGCCTCCTTCAGGCCAGGACGAGTACCACGCCGGCGACCGCGACGAGCGCGCCGCCAACGACCATCCCCTGCCCGCACGGGGGAGGGGAGACCCTGCCGCACTCAGCACCTTCATCACCGCGCGGGCTGTTTGCTGCACAGGCTGCTCCACCAGGACGCACGCTTTTCATTTTCGCATCCATGTCTGCGCTTGCCTCTTATCTGATCGGCTTGTGCACGGTGACGAGCTTCACGCCGTCCGGGAAGGTTGCTTCCACCTGCACGTCGTGGATCATGTCGGCGATGCCGTCCATCACCTGGTCGCGGGTGAGGACATGGGCGCCGGCCTCCATCAGGTCCGCGACCATGCGCCCATCGCGCGCGCCCTCCACCACGAAATCGGAGATCAACGCCACCGCCTCGGGGTAGTTGAGCTTGACGCCGCGCTCCAGGCGCCGCCGCGCAACCATCGCGGCCATGGAGATGAGCAGCTTGTCCTTCTCGCGCGACGTGAGATTCATACGCCTTCCCTCGGCATGGCGGGCTTCCCTCTCAACACTGCCACACACGCGGCAGCGGCCGGCCGCTCAGCCCCTCGGCGAGCGGGGCGATGTCGCGCTGCAGCGTGCGACCGTCCGGTGCCAGAGCACGCACGGCCAGAAGACCGTTCCAGGCGCTGGCGCCGGCAACGCTCGCACGGCCCTGCAGCAACGCCCGCACCTCGCCTAGTCTCGCCGCCGCGTCGGGAGCAACATAGAGCAGCATCGCGCTCGCACGCGCGCCGTCCAGCGTCGCCTTGCGATCGAGGATGTCGGAAATCGCTCCGTCCGCGCGGAGCGTATCGGCGAAGACGAGCGCACCGTCTCGGCGCACCCGCCAGCGGTCGCGGCAGCTCCCACGCCGCACGTCCTCCCCCATCGCCGCACGCCCGAAGATCAGTATCTCCACGCCCAGGAAGCTGGCATCACCCGCCAGCTCCACCTCGGTCGCGCGATCGAGCCGGGCCTGATCGAAAAGAATGGTCGGCTGCGGCAGCCAGCCGAGCCACGCGCCCGTTCCGAGCGCAACCTTCACCCTGATCGCGGCCTCGTCGGCGTCACGCGCGCGGTAGATCTTTTCCGCCGCCGCCGTCGTGACCGTCGCAGCGGCGCCGATCTCCAGCGCCACGTCCACCTCGATGCGGTCGCCGCCCGTCAGTCCGCCGGCCGTGTTGAGCAGCACCGCCTCGGGCACACGGCCGTCAACCGGCCTGGGAAAGCGTGCGCGCATGGCGCCGGCCTGGTGCAGCGTTGCGAGCGCGGTCTGATCCCCACGCCGGGCGAAGCCGAGGCGGACCGACCCTTGCGTTCGCGGCAGCCAGGATCGCGTCTGCAGCATGGCGGGAACTCCAGACAAGTCGCAGCGTAGGTTGGGTCAAGCGAAGCGCAGACCCAACGCTATCCGCGTTGATCAATGTGGCGTTGGGTCATCGCTTCGCTCGACCCAACCTACACCGTAAGGTAGCGCCGAACGTCGCTTTCGACCATGCTGGCGCCGGTGCCGGCCAGGACGATCTCGCCGCGCTCCATCACCGCGAAGCTGTCGGCGAGCGCGCGGGCGAAATCGAAGTACTGCTCCACCAGCAGGATCGCCATGCGCCCCTGGTCGCGCAGATAGGTGATGGCGCGGCCGATGTCCTTGATGATGGAGGGCTGAATCCCCTCCGTCGGCTCGTCGAGCACGAGCAGCGAGGGCTGCGTGACGAGCGCGCGGGCAATGGCGAGCTGCTGCTGCTGGCCGCCGGAGAGATCGCCGCCGCGCCGGCCCAGCATGGACTTGAGCACGGGGAAGAGCTCGAACAGCTCGCCGGATATCTTTCTCTCTTCCCGCGGCAGGCGCGCAAAGCCGGTCTCGAGGTTCTCGCGCACCGTCAGCAGGGGAAAGATCTCGCGCCCCTGCGGCACCAAGGCGATGCCGCGGCGCGCCCGCTCGTGGGGCCTGACGCGGGTGATGTCCTGGCCGTCGAAGACGATGCGGCCAGCGCTCACGGGCTGGTGGCCGACGATGGCGCGCAGCAGCGAGGTCTTGCCAACGCCGTTGCGCCCCAGCACGCAGGTGATCTTGCCGCGCTCGGCCGCGACCGACACCCGGCGCAGTGCCTGCGCCGCGCCGTAGTGCAGATCAACGTTCTCAACCGTCAGCACGCTTGCTCTCCGTAGCCGTCCCCTCCCCCCTCGTGGGGGAGGGACAGGGAGGGGGGGATCGCAGTACGTCGGACGTGGGGATTCCCCCCACCCCTAACCCCTCCCCACAAGGGGGAGGGGAACTCGCGATGGCGTTCCGGGTTACCGCCCCAGATAAACCTCCACCACGCGCTCATTGGCGCTCACCTCGTCGATCGTGCCCTCGGCCAGCACCGAGCCCTCGTGCAGCACCGTCACCTTGACCCCGAGCCGGCGCACGAACTCCATGTCGTGCTCGACCACCAGCACGGTGTGATCCCTGGCGATGTCCTTCAACAGCTCGGCGGTGGTCATGGTCTCGGAGTCGGTCATGCCGGCGACCGGCTCGTCGACGAGGAGCAGCTTGGGGTCCTGCGCGATCAGCATGCCGATCTCGAGCCACTGCTTCTGGCCGTGCGAGAGCGATTCAGCGAGACGCTTGCGCTGCGCGGCGAGGCCGATCGTGTTGAGGATCTCGCCGATGCGCGCCGATTCCTCGCCGTTGCCGCGCCACAGCAGGTTGCGCCGCACGCTGCGGTCGCTCTTGAGCGAGAGCAGGACGTTGTCCTCGACCGACTGGTTTTCGAACACGGTCGGCTTCTGGAACTTGCGGCCGATGCCGAGCTCGGCGATCGCCGCCTCGTCCTTGGTGGTCAGGTCGATGCCCTTGTCGAACAGCACCTCGCCGCTGTCGGGCTTGGTCTTGCCGGTGATGACGTCCATCATGGTGGTCTTGCCGGCCCCGTTGGGGCCGATGATGGCGCGCATCTCGCCCTGGGAGATCTCAAGCGAAAGATTGTCGAGCGCGCGGAAGCCATCGAAGCTCACCGTGACACCGTCGAGGTAGAGCAGGCTTTGGGTCAGCGACCGGTCGAGTGCGGTTTCCATGGGGCTCTCACTCGGCCGGCTGTGCGGCGCGATGCAGGGAGGAATCCCCTCCCGCCTCGTGGGGGAGGGACAGGGAGGGGGGGATGGCAGAACGGCTACTGTCGGGATTCCCCCCACCCCTAACCCCTCCCCACGAGGGAGAGGGGAATCCCGACGACGCACGCGGCGCCCGGCTCGGAATGAGCCCCAGGATGCCTTTGGGCAGGAAGATCGTGACCAGCACGAACAGCGCGCCCAGGGCGAACAGCCAGTAGGGCGCCAGCAGGCCGGTGGTGAAGGTGGTCTTGGCGTAATTGACGACGACGGCGCCCAGCGCCGCGCCAACCAGCGTGCCGCGGCCGCCGACCGCCACCCAGATCACGTACTCGATGGAGTTGGCGGGCGCGAACTCGCTGGGGTTGATGATGCCGACCTGCGGCACATAGAGCGCGCCGGCGACGGCCGCCATGCAGGCCGACAGCGTGAACACATAGGTCTTGTAGTTCTCCACGCGGTAGCCGAGGAAGCGCGTGCGGCTCTCCGCGTCGCGGATGGCGATCAGCACCTTGCCGGCCTTGGAGCGCACCACCGCCTGGGCGATGAGGTAGCCGAGCCCCAGGGCGATTGCCGAGAGGGCAAAGAGCGCGGCCCTCGTCGGGGCGGATTGCACGTTGAAGCCCAGGATGTCCTTGAAATCGGTCAGGCCGTTGTTGCCGCCGAAGCCGAAGTTGTTGCGGAAGAAGCCGAGCATCAGGGCGAAGGTGAGCGCCTGGGTGATGATCGAGAGGTAGACGCCGGTGACGCGGCTGCGGAAGGCGAACCAGCCGAACACGAAGGCGAGCGCGCCCGGCACGACCAAGACCATCAGGGCCGCGTAGGGAAACCAGTTGAAGCCCCACCAAAAGACCGGCAGCTCCGGCCAATTGAGAAAGACCATGAAGTCGGGAAGGACCGGATGGGCATAGACGCCCCGCGTGCCGATCTGGCGCATCATGTACATGCCCATGGCGTAGCCGCCGAGCGCGAAGAAGGCGCCGTGGCCGAGCGAGAGGATGCCGCAGTAGCCCCAGACGAGATCGAGCGAGAGCGCGAGGAGGGCGTAGCAGAGATACTTGCCCCACAAGGCCACCGCCGAGGTCGGCACGTGATAGGGCGAGGAGAGCGGCACGAGCAGGTTGAGCAAGGGCACGGCGATCGCCGCGGTCGCCAGGATGGCGAGGAAGATCCAGCCGCGGCCGTCGGGAGCTTCGAGGAGCCGGCGCGTGATCATGCCTCCACCGCCCTCCCCTTGAGCGCGAAGAGCCCGCGCGGGCGCTTCTGGATGAACAGGATGACCAGCACGAGCAAGAGGATCTTGCCGAGCACCGCACCGGCGTAAGGCTCCAGGAACTTGTTGGCGACGCCGAGCGACAGGGCGCCGACCAGCGTGCCCCAGAGATTGCCGACGCCGCCGAACACCACCACCAGAAAGCTGTCGATGATGTAGCCCTGGCCGAGGTTGGGCGAGACGTTGTCGATCTGCGACAGCGCCACCCCGGCGAGCCCGGCGATGCCCGACCCGAGTGCGAAGGTGAGCGCGTCGATGCGGCCGGTGTGGATGGCCATGGAGCTCGCCATGCGCCGGTTCTGCGTCACCGCCCGCATGTGCAGCCCCAGGGTCGTGAAGCGCAGCGCCGCCAGCAGGACTACGAAGATCAGGCCGGCGAACACGATGATCCAGAGCCGGCTCCAGGTGATGGTGAGGCCGCCGACCTCGAAGGCGCCGGACATGAAGCTCGGCGCGCCGACCTCGCGGTTGGACGGGCCGAACATGGTGCGCACGCCCTGCTGCAGGATCAGGCTGATGCCCCAGGTCGCGAGCAGGGTCTCGAGCGGGCGGCCGTAGAGGAACCTGATGACGCCGCGCTCGATCGCCATGCCGACGAGGGCCGCGACCAGAAACGCCAGCGGTATCGAAATCGCGATCGAATAGTCGAACAGGCCGGGCATCTTCGTGCGGATCAGCTCCTGGACGACGAAGGTCGTATAGGCCCCGAGCATCACCATCTCGCCATGGGCCATGTTGATCACGCCCATGACACCGAAGGTGATTGCCAAGCCGATGGCCGCAAGCAGCAGCACCGAGCCCAGCGACAGGCCGTAGCAGAAATTCTGCGCCACGTTCCAAAGCGCAAGATCGCCGTCGATGGCGGCGATCGCCTCGGCAACCGCACGCTGGACGCTGGCCGGCTGGTTTGCCGGAATGCCGGCCAGCAGGCCGCGCGCATCCTGGTCGCCGCGGTCGCGGATGGCGGCAACGGCCGCGACCTTCTCGGGCTCGCGCGCATCGGCCTTGAAGAGGATGACGGCGGCGCGCGCTTCCTGCAGCGCCTTCTTCGCGCGGGCGTCGCTCTCCCTGGCAAGGGCGGCATCGAGGCCGTCCAGCGCATTGACGTCCTTCGACTTGAACACCGCCTGCGCCGCCTCGAGGCGTTTGCGCGGGTCGGGCGAGAGCAGCGTGAGCGTGCCGAGCGCCGCCTCGATGGAGCGCCGCAGGCGATTGTTGATGCGCACCGGCTTGAGCGCCGGCGGCAGGGTGCCGGCGACAGGCGCACCGGTCACGGCGTCGAGCAGCTTGCCGGACGCCTCGCGCACATAGACCTTCTTGTCCTCGGGACTGTAGAAGAGCTGCCCCTCCTGCAGGGCCTCGATGAGCTTGGCGGCCAGGGGATTGCCGCTCGCCGCGACGCCGGCGATGCCGGCATCGGTGTCGTTGAAGGCATCGGCCGCGAACTTGGCAACGGCCTCCTCGTAGGTCAGGGCATGCGCGCCGAGGCAGCCGGCGATCAGCAGGCCGAGCGACAAGCCGACCGCCACGCAGCGCTCGTACCAGCAACGCATTCGGTCAGGTCCCCGGTAATAGGTGGGAGGCGGCGGATGCTCCGCCGCCTCCAAAGCGTGCGCGCGAGCCAGCCGTCGTCAGCCGCCGCACTTCTTGGTCTTGGTATTGTAGTTCCCGCACTTCAGGCTGACCCAATCGCCGACCAGGTCCTTGGAGCCTTCCAGCTCCTTCGACCATGCATCGCCGGGGACCAGCCCGTCGGTCTTCCACACCACGTCGAACTGCCCGTCCGCGCGCACCTCGCCGATGAACACCGGCTTGGTGATGTGATGGTTGGCGAGCATCTGCGAGGTGCCGCCGGTCAGGTTCGGCGCAGTGATGCCCGGCAGCGCATCGATGACCTTGTCGGGATCGATGCTCTTCACCTTCTCCACGGCCTTGACCCACATGGCGAAGCCGATCACATGGGCTTCCATCGGGTCATTGAACGTGCGCTTGGGGTTCTTGGTGAAGGCATGCCACTTGGCGATGTACTCCTTGTTGATCGGCGTATCGATCGACTGGAAGTAGTTCCAGGCGGCAAGGTGTCCGAGCAGCGGCTTGGTATCGATGCCGGCAAGCTCCTCCTCACCGACCGAGAATGCCACCGAGGGGATGTCCTTGGCCTTGATGCCCTGGTTGCCGAGCTCCTTGTAGAAGGGAACGTTGGCGTCGCCGTTGATGGTGGACACCACCGCCGTCTTCTTGCCGGCCGAGCCGAACTTCTTGATCTCGGCCACGATCGTCTGCCAGTCGGAGTGCCCGAACGGCGTGTAGTTGATCATGATGTCTTCAGGCTTCACGCCCTTGGCCTTCAGGTAGGCCTCGAGGATCTTGTTGGTGGTGCGGGGATAGACGTAGTCCGTGCCCGCCAGCACCCAGCGCTGCACCTTCTCTTCTTTCGCCAGATAGTCGACGGCGGGGATTGCCTGCTGATTGGGCGCCGCACCCGTGTAGAAGACGTTGCGCTCGCTTTCCTCGCCCTCGTACTGCACGGGGTAGAAGAGGATGTTGTTGAGCTCCTTGAACACCGGCAGCACGGACTTGCGCGACACCGAGGTCCAGCAGCCGAACACGGCGGCCACCTTCTCCTTGGTGATGAGCTCGCGCGCCTTCTCGGCGAACAGCGGCCAGTTGGAGGCCGGATCGACCACCACCGCCTCGAGCTTCTTGCCGAGCAGGCCGCCCTTCTTGTTCTGCTCGTCGATGAGCATCAGCATGACGTCCTTCAGCGTCGTCTCGCTGATCGCCATGGTGCCGGAGAGCGAATGCAGAATGCCGACCTTGATCGTGTCCTGTGCCGTGGCCTTGCCAACCACCGACACCGTCGCCAGCGCAGCGATCGAGGCCGCGGCTGTCGTTCGGAGGAATGAGCTGATCATGCTTGAACACCACCTTTGATTGATTGCCAGGTGGAGGCCCATGGCCCCCGAGGTGGTTAAGAGCAACCCTCGTGCCAGCTGGTTGCATGGACCTTAAGCCAATGACATTTCGATCTAATTCCTGGCGCTACCAAAAGTTAATGGCCGGCGCTCTTGGCCGTGGCGGATTAATTTCTAGGCAATGCTCAATGATTGTGCAGTTGGTCACAGGCGCGCCAGAACGCCTACAGGCAGATCCTTAGTCCGCTCCCACCGCCGGTTCAGGCGCGCGCTCTCCTCCTGCAGCATGGCGAGGAAGGCCTGCGCGCCGGCGGACATGGGCCGCCGCGACGGCTCGATGAGGACGAGGTCGAGGCCGAACGCCGGCGCCGCGATCGGGTTCACCGTGTATTGGCGCGGGCGCGTCTCCGTCGCCATCATCAGCGCCGGCAGGATGGTCACCCACTCGGAGCGGGCGACGAAGTCGAGCGTCCCCAGCATGGCGTCGAGCTCGATCAGCCGCTCGACCTGCACGCCGTTGGAGGCGAGGTAGGTCTCGATCAGGCGCCGGCGCGTGTTGGCCTTGCTCGGCACCACGAGATTGAGCGGGGGAAGCTCGGCGAGCCGCACTGGGGCGAGGTGGGTGCGGGGTGAGCGCGCGCCGGCCACCAGCAGCTCGGGCGTGCGCAGGAAAAGCCGGCTCTTCAAGCCGGGCGCGCCCGAGAAGGCCGGCACGATGGCGAACTCGAGCTCGGCCGCCTGCACCTGCTGCGTCAGCGTCGCGCTGTAGCCCTCGATGACGCGCACCACCACATTGGGATGCTCGTCGACGAAGCGGGCGAGCACGGGCGCCAAGGCGCAGCGCGTCATGGTCGGCATCAGGCCGATGACGATGTTGCCCTCGAGGCCCTTGCCGTGGCGCTGCACGGCATCGGTGGCCTTGGCGTGCGTGTTGAGAAGCTCGATGCAATGGCGGTAGTAGCTGTCGCCGGCGGGCGTCGACACGACGCGGCCCTTGTCGCGCACGAAGAGCTTCACGCCGAGCCCTTCCTCGAGCTTGCGGATGTGCTGGGACACCCCGGACTGGGTCGCCCCCTCGCGACGGGCGGCGGCCGTGAACGAGCGCTCCTCGAAGGCGGCAACGAACAGCCGAATGTCGCGGAAACTGCCGTTGCTCACGGCGACCTCTATCAGTCGATATAATGCAATCTAGCACATCATATTATATTTGCTACTGATTTGCCCCTGCCTATACTTGTTGGCCATGCGCGCGCGTCCGATATGGCCCTTCTCGAGCTTGCCCCCCAGGGCGCTGCCGTAGACGAGCGCCACCTGCGCGATGCGCTCTCCCGCTTTGCCACCGGTGTGACCGTCGTCACCACGCGGACCGAGAACGGCAAGCTCGCGGGGCTGACCACCAATTCCTTCTCCGCCGTCTCGCTCGACCCGCCGCTTGTGCTTTGGAGTCTCAGGCCTCCGCTCCCTCGCTGCCGAGCTTCAAGGCCGCCGGACATTTCGCCGTCAACGTGCTGGCCGCGTCCCAGCAGGCGCTCTGCCGGCGCTTTGCTGCGCGGGCCCACGACAAGTTCGAGGGGGTCGAGCACGCCCCCGGGCTCGGCGGCTGCCCGCTGCTCGCGGGAGCGCTCGCCACGTTCGAATGCAGCACGCAGACCCAGGTGGCGGGCGGCGATCACGTCATTTTCTTCGGCCGCGTCCGCCGTGCCGCTTTCCGGCATGGCGCGCCGCTGATTTTCAGCGCCGGCACCTACGGCACCCACGCCCCGCTCGCCTAACTCCGACGGGTCGAAGCGTGACGACAAGCAGGCTGAACTTGCCGAAGGCCGGCCGGGCAGGAGCCGGCCCGCCGCCCGACGCAGTCCGCGTTACTGCAACTCCACGATCTCGACCCAGTTGGCGCCGTTGCCGACCGGATAGCGGTTGATCTCCGTGAGCCGGCCGTTGCCCTGATCGATCTTGTAGACCGCCAGGCGATCGGACTTCTCGCCGGCGGCGACCAGATAGGTGCCCTTCGGATCGATCCTGATGCCGCGCGGTTGCTTCTCGGTTGGAAAATTGGTCACGTACGTCAGCTTTCCCGTCCCCGGCGCGACCGAGAAGAGCGCGATCTTGCTCAAGGTCCGCTCCGTTGAATAGAGGAACTTGCCGTTGGGCGTGAGCTGGATATCGGCGGCCCAGACCTTCGGCCTATCGTCGGCCTTCGGTGCTGCCGCACCTGATGGTGGCGCTGTGCCCGCCGGCGCCTGCGCAACGCCGGGTACGAGACCGGCGTCCGGCGGCACCGAGGCAACGCTGTCCACCTCCGTCAAGGTTCCCTTGTTCTGGTCGATGACGAACTGAGCGACATTTCCCGTCAGCTCGTTGAGCACGTAGAGGAACTTGTTGTCGGATGAGATCACGAGATGACGCGGGCCGTCGCCAGGCCGAGCGGGTACAGCCGCCGGATCATTGGGGAGGAGCTTGCCGGTCTTGGCATCGAACAGGAACTGCAGCACCTGATTGGCGCCGAGCGTGGGCACGTAGACGAACCTGTTGGTACGGTCGGCCAGTATGGCGTGCGCATTCCTGCCGGTCGGAATGACCTGGATCGCCGCAGCTTCGACCAGCCCGCTTTCGCTGATGGGGCTCACGGCGATCTTGTCGCCGCCATAAGAGGCGGTGAACAGGAAGCGCCCGGTGGCATCCACCGAGACATAGGGCATGCTGTCGGGAAGAGGCGCCGTGGCTTTCTGCGTCAAGGCGCCCGTCTGGGGATCGATCGCGTACGACGCGACCCGAAAGGGGTCCGATCGCATGACCGCATACAGGACCTTCTTGTTCGGGCTCACGGCCATCGGCATCACCAGCTTGCCGGCATCGACCTTGCCGATCGGCGTCAACGTGCCGTTGCCGGTGTCCAACGTGTAGGCATCGATGTTGCCGTCCTGGGCGTTCGAGACATAGACGAACGTCTTGGCAAAGGCGGGCGCCCCGCCGACCGCGCACAGGGCCAGGGTCGCCAGGCCCAAGTCCCTCAGCGCCTTCGATAGCAGCCTCATGGACGTTTCCTCCGTTATCGTGGTTGATACATTCTGCTCGATGTCGTGCGGCCCAATCGGCGTCCTGTGGGCCGCCGTCCGGTCGGCCACGGCATGAGCGCGCAGCCTCCGCAAGCCTTATCAATGCCCGGCCGGCGCGCCCGGCTGGCGCAGCGGCTGGGCGCGGGCGAAGCGGTCGTCGCTGAGGCACTTCTCGACGATGCGCGCCACGGTTGGATGCTTGTCGACCGTGCCCTTGAACACGCGATAGCCGACGACGTGGCTGACGAGGCAGAGGTCGGCAAACGTGACGCGGTCGCCGTGACAATAGGTGCCGGTGGCCTTGTCGCGGGAAAGGTGGCCCTCGTAGGCGTCTAGCCCCGCCGCGAACCAGTGCCGCACCCACTTCATCCTGCCTTCCTCGTC